>PFMH01000053.1:6051-8417 GCA_002785325.1 bacterium (Candidatus Howlettbacteria) CG_4_10_14_0_8_um_filter_40_9
CAAATTTCGAATTGCAGATGACGCTGGCATATACCCGGTAGTTGGAGATGATGTGGATTTGATCGTCGCCGACGATGGATGCTGGATAGATAAAATCCATCATAGGCGAAGCAAAATATCGCGTCAGGAGGTGGATTCTAATGGGCGTAAGGAGCAGGTGATAATAGCAAATCTCCAAATATGCGTTATCGTAACCAGTGTAAATGAACCGCCATTCAAACCCCGGTTGGTAGATAGAACGCTGGTATCGGCTCTAAAGGGAGGGCTTAAACCCATTATTGTCTTAAATAAGTGCGATCTGAATATGGAATTTAAGCTCAGGTTCTGGAAAGAACTTTATGAAGGTATCGGATATACATTCATACCCACCAGCGCGGTTACGGGGGAAGGGGTCATTGCCCTGAAAAATCTTTTGGTGCATAATATTTCGGTCTTCATAGGGCAGTCTGGAGTAGGAAAATCTTCGCTTCTGAATAGAATCCATCCAGGTCTGGAGATAGCTGCCAAGCAAGTATCCCAGGCCACCAGCAAAGGACGTCATACGACAACGCGAGTGACGATGCATCCGATTGAACATGATGGCTTCGTGGTCGATACCCCCGGGTTAAGGGAGCTGGGACTCTGGGATGTCAATAAATCCGAATTGGGATGGTTCTATGAGGAATTTCGGAGTTTCATCGCTGAATGCAAGTTTCGGGATTGCCTTCATATCAGCGAACCCGGCTGCGCCGTAAGGAATGCGGTAACCCAAAACAAAATCTCCGAGGTGCGTTTTGAGAGTTATTCCCGGATATTAGAAAGCATAAAGGAGACTGAGTTTTAGCGCAATCCATCATTTGGGCGGTGTAAGGCTAAGGGAGCCAGGCCTGTGTCTTTGTCGCATTGAGGACAAATTTACATAACATAATAAAATAAAAAACCGCGGCGCCTGTCCACCGCGGCTCAAAAAAAGATCCGATTAGCCTAACCCATTTCCTCGGGTGTTCTGAAATCCTCGATTTTGGATTCCTCGACTAATTTGCGGTACCAATCCTGAAATATCTTGCTTTGTTTGTCACTCAAAAGCGCGTTTTGAATCGAGTCATGCTGGGCGGAATACATCTCTGGAATGAAAGGCGTAATATCAAGGAGATGAATCACATAAATCCCGCTTTCTACCCTTATTGGTTTCGAAATTGGGTTCTCCTTAGCCAGGTTGAATACTCCTGCCTTGAATTTCGGCTGACCCGGGAGGTTCCCGCCAAGGAATTTGCTCCTGACAAAATCCAATTGCTCTAAAACCTCGAGATTATATTTGGCGGCGGCGGCTTTAAAATTGCTGGGATCAAGAGCCGCTTGAGCCGCAAAGGATTTCGCGGTCTGTTCAAGCTGGTCTAGTGCCAACTCGGTCGCATATTTGGTAGCGACGACATCCTTAACTTCCGCAAACTCCGGCATTTTCGCTTCAATTTTCTCCTTTATACAGGCGATGACATAGCCATTCCTGGTGGCAAACATATCGCTTACTGCTCCCGCTTCACTGCCCAGTGCCCATTGGATTAGTTTCTGGGAGTCCATGGGAAGTTCCTGGATTCTGCCGGCCTTGGTTAAGGGTTCGGTGACGGTTATTCTTGCTCCCAGCTTCCTGGCCTTTTTCTCAAATTCATCAACGCCACTGACGCCTTTCAAATCCTTGATTTCCATCTCATAACCGGCCTTACCTTCTTCAGCCGGCTCGATCTCCATCAAAATATGACTGCACTTCATTTCAGTGATCGGCTTGCCCGTCCCATCTTGAGATTGACGAGTCCCTTCAAAACGGGCAATATGATACCCAAACCGTGACCGGAATGGCTCCGTTATTCCATTTAGTTTCTCAGCAAGGACCCTTTCCTCGAATTCGGGAACATAGCCGCCCTGTTTGGTCCAGGGAAGATCCCCGTTAGAGCCAGGATTATCCTGAGTATATTGGCTGGCCAGCATCCCGAAATCCTCACCATCCAAAATTCGCTGGCGAATTGATTTAAGTTGATTGACAATCGAATCTGCAACGGAGGGAACCACATAGGGCAAGAATGTGGCCAAACTCAAAACGGCACGGGATTCTTGTTGAGCAAAAGAGAATTCACTTTTATGTTCGTCGAAATACTTTTTTAGTTCATCGTCGGTCGCCGTGGTGCCCTGCGGAGTAGAGGGAGGTCTAAAGAACACATATTCCGCTGATGCTTTGAGATTCTTATCCTCGAATTCATCTCTTACGTCATCTTCAGTTATATATACCGAAGCCACTGCTAATTCCTGTAGCTTCATCATAGTCATTCGATTGCGAACAAAATTTTCGATCGGCACCCAATTAGCCTCCGGATTTTCCATCATAGCGAGGTATT
>PFMH01000050.1 GCA_002785325.1 bacterium (Candidatus Howlettbacteria) CG_4_10_14_0_8_um_filter_40_9
TTTGGGACGAGAGCGTTGTCTGTAAATGAGATGGTGTCGATGTTTTTAGCGATATCGTTTCCGGAAAAGATGTCTGTTCTTTTAGCCGGATCGGATGTGCCACCGGCCTCAGCTGATCTATATAGTTCGTAATGATCAAAGTTTGCAAATGTCGGTTTATTCCAGCTCAATGTCGTAGAGACTGAAGTTGTGTTGGAGGAGGCAAGAGTGATGGGGTCCGAGACGAGGGGGCGGTGGGAGGAGATGAAGTCAGAGGGGTCAACCCAGCCGGTGGGCTTAGAAGTTGAGGAATAACCTGGGCCAACGCCAATATTTAAATCAGACCGGATTTCAAAATGTAAATGAGCTATAAACCTCCCCTTGTCTCCTTTCCCCATCGTCCCGATCTGCTGACCCCTTAGTACTTCCCCTCCTTGCTCTACATTTATATTTTGAAAATGACCATAAAGAGCATTATACTTATCACCCTTTGGCAAAGTATATTGGATTATAAGAATATTCCCCCATGCTCGTTGAGTGGTTTTGAGAATAACGGTGCCGTTGCTAATACTATAGATCGGATCCCCAAGATCGCAATCACCACCACATCTTTTATTCCAATCTTCACCGAGATGGTAACCACGGAAGTCTGAATTGTACATACCAAAATCCTGCGCATCATAATAGCCTACGGCGTCTGGTCTGCCGACAGGATAGTCAAAACCATCTGAAGTTGAAATAGCAAAAACTACGGGCACATAGCATAACAATAGAAAGCTAATGCTTAATACTTTCAGATAAAATTTCATCCTAAAATTTGAAATTTAGCAGTATGTCGTTGAAGATTGACGATAACGCAATGTCGGGGGCAACAACCAACATCGCATGATCCAAAGAAATTTCATAGAACTTGTTATAATGCTCAGCTACAAAATATTCGCCGCTACCTCCGCCAAACCTATTTGGACCTTTATCGTAAACATAAAATCCATTCACATTAAATTTTGTTTCAAAATTTTTAACATAGCCCGAACCATCCAATGAAAGTAGATACTTTTTTGCATAATCTTCAGCGGTTTGATATTCAGGCGATTTATCGATCACATTTATGCTGATCACCTTTCCGTAAGTGTATGGAACGTCGGTGTCTGTATATTTAATTTCATCCGCTTTCAATTGTTCAATATCTGCTTGTTTTGCAAAAGACACAGCTCCGTTATTTGTCTTATAAATATCCCACTCCTTCGGCACCTTTACGCTATACCCAAACTCATCGTTCCTATATATTTTCTTACCGGGTTCTGTGTCGTCATCCGTCAAAGTTTCGCATTTATCCTGCTCTTGTTCTCTTTCTTCCTTATCCTCACAGTGTCTTTCCTCATTTTCTTCCTTATTGCTATTGAAAATATTTCTGATGGTGGTCGCGCCGTTTTCATCTCTAGTCTCATCTATCTTTGCGGATAAATCTTCGCCTATCACTTTATCTATAACTTCCTTATTGGCTCCTTTTATCTCTTCCGGGACAAACATTGGATTATAGATAAAAATAAAAGAAAGAAGAATAAATATCAAAAGTCCTCCGATACCTGCAAGAAACCATTTGTTTGTAAATAATTGTTTTAGAAATGAGGCCTTCGGAGCAAGAGCTTTTGTTGTTTTTTCTTTTTTCATAAGATTATTTTATTATTTACAAATAATTTAAGCAAGCATTTTCCACAAATTTCATAATAATTAACAGAACTATTATGTTGCCATTTTGGCAAGCGATCGCTTGCCAAAGTGGCAACGATGA
>PFMH01000062.1 GCA_002785325.1 bacterium (Candidatus Howlettbacteria) CG_4_10_14_0_8_um_filter_40_9
TTCCGCTTTGTCCCCGCGGGCGGAGCCGGCGGGGAATATCTTTCTCATTCAAAAAGAGCTCGAACTCTAATTTTAAATTTGAGATTTAGTATTACATTAGAAATTCGATATTAGAAATTAGAAATTGAGCCACTACTCTTTTATCCTCGTCTTTCCTTTTTCAAAATAAAGAAAACTGCCGATGACTATTACGAGGATTGACCCGCCAAGGAGAAGAAAGACCAAAAACCAGCTAAAGATAAAGTTAGCGATAATTATAAGCTTCTGCCATACTTGTCTTCCGATCTCAGTGCTGTCCAACACCTTTATAGCCAAGAAAAAAGCAAGAAAAGACACCACGCTTTTTTGAAAAAATTTACTTTTTATGGATAAATAATGCGTATAGTAAAGCACCAATCTGTCTTTGAGTTTTAGCGTTTTCTTACTGGAAAAATGAAGTATCGCCTCTTTATAAGCTTCAGTGGCATCTTCAGCTTCAAAAGTCGAAAGACGGTACTCGAGATTGTTTATAACCTCTTCTTTCTTAGCTATCGCCTTATTTAAACCGGTCTTATCGTCGAGACGCCATCCGGCATAAAAGATTTGTTGACGAAGATCCTTCCCCGGATAACCTTTTTGCTTAAGTACAAACCTGAGGATCTTGTCTGCCTCGATGATCGCCATCTTATACCCAGAAGCAGTCTCTTCGCTCATACAAGATTCTACTTCACCCCAATAATCTTCATTTGTTCTTGGTTTCATTTAAATATTTTAATCTTTATTTTTTTTCTTTCTATAAAAGTTTTCCAGCCAAATATTTTTAAATATAGGGATAGACAGAGTCGACACAACAAAGCCGATAGTAGGAACTAAAGCGGTGAGATAAGGGTTTGAGAATTTTAGATAAATAAAGAAGATAACTATAATGATATAAGTCAGAGATGTGATAAGCACCTTCCTGACCAAGCTGGTTTCCCATGCCTTATCCGCTTCGACTTTTATATTTCGTTCCTTTATCTCCGCGATATCCTGTTTTATTTGTTCTAATTCGTCCATTTTTTAATTTATTTTAATTATTTTTACTCCGACAATAGCGGAAAAATTGTGATGCACTTTGCGAGCGTAATATCTCAAAATAATGTTGTTTGAACCCGGTGGCCATCGGGGGAGTTCATTTTTTGAGAATAGAGCGAGTATTAGTGCCAATCCAATTTTGGAGCGTAGTCGGCAGTTTTTCCTCCAGTTTTTGCTGCCAAAAAGTGAAAAAGAAATTTTATTAAGTTTCTAGTTTTTTTCTAAGTATCTCATTAACTACTCCCGGATTTGCTTTCCCCTTCGTCACCGCCATCACCTGCCCAACTAAGTATCCCAACGCATTCATCTTCCCGCTTTTAAAATCCTTTACTGATTTGCTGTTTTTTTCTAAAACTTCATCCACTATTTTCCCCAGTTCCTCTTCCCCGCTAACCTGTTCCAAACCTTTTTCTTTTATAATGCTAGCCGGCGTTTTCCCAGCCTCAAACATTTCTTCGAATATTTCTTTGGCCATTTTCCCTGAGACAGTACCCTTTTCGATAAGTGTAACAAGTTCTGCCAGATGCTCAGGCAATACCTTCGTCTCCTCTATCGATTCTCCTTTTGAGTTCAGTCTCGCTAAAAGCTCGTTTAAGATCCAGTTTGATATTTTCTTTGCAAAGTTTCTTTCAATATCAGAACCTTTGACTATATCTGATATTTCTTCTAAAGTTCGTTCAAAATAATTCGCTAGTGCGTGATCAGCCGTCAGCGTAAAAGCATCTTTCTCACCCAGCCCGTATTCAGAAACAAATCTTTCTCTCTTTTCCTTTGGTAATTCTGGGATTAGTTTTCTTATTTCATCAATGTTGATAAATCCGTGTTCATCCGTGGTTAATTTTAAATCCGTGTCCAATCCGTGCATCCCAATCTTAATCGTTGGGATGTCTGGATCTGGGAAGTATCGATAATCCATAGATTCCTCCTTTGTCCTTTGAGATATGCTTTTGCCTTTGGCATCGTTCCAACCTCTGGTTTCTTGAACAACTTTAGTGTTCGATTCTAAAAGCTCAGTCTGTCTTTCTATCTCATACTCCAGCGCCCTCTCTACCATCTTGAAAGAATTTATATTTTTTATCTCTACCTTCGTCCCTAACTCTTTTGCCCCCTTCTTTCTCAGGGATATATTGGCATCGCATCTCATCTGACCCTTTTCCATATCAGCGTCGCTTATTTTCAGATATCTTAAGATTCCACGGAGCGATTGCAAAAATACTTTCGCTTCTTCCGGAGACCGAAGATCGGGTTCGGTGACTATCTCCATAAGCGGCGTTCCCGCCCTATTTAGATCAACCAAACTATAGTCTTTCCCTTCCTCATGAACCAGTTTTCCTGCGTCTTCCTCTAGATGAATATGATGAATCTGAATCTTTCTAATCCCCTGCTTGTCCTGAGCTGCTTGTGGTGAGCTTCCTTGGCGTGAGCCCGTCGAATCGGTCGAATCCAGTCGAAGGGTTTCAATCTCTAGAAAGCCTCCGACAACAGGCGGATTCGTCGCGCTCGATATCTGATACGCCTTAGGAAGATCGGGATAAAAATAATTTTTCCTTTCAAAATTGAACTTTTCTGGAACCCTTGACCCTAAAGCAAGGCCGAGGAGGATTGTCGATTCTATGGCCTGTCTGTTCGCCACAGGAAGGGATCCCGGCATACCAAGACAAACCGGGCAAACCCTACTATTCGGCTCCTCTAATTTTATTCCGCGTTTTTCTGTGTCTTTTTCCGCGTTTTTCTGCGCTAACACAATAGCATTAGAACAGCGACAAAACATCTTTGACTCAGTCTTTAGCTGGGCATGAATCTCTAATCCTATTACTACTTCATAATTATCTTTCATCATATATCACCTAATAGTTTCTTTTTCTTTTCCTCAAACTCCTCTTTTGTTATTATCCCTTGTTCTTCAAATTCTGCCAACTCTTTCAATTTTTCTATCGGCTCTCATTCTTCCTCTTTTCCTTTCGTGAGTTTGCCTTTCTCTCCCAACCTTCTTTCCTGCTCTTCTATCTTTGCCTTTATCTTTTCTATAAATCCAAGCGTCTTTTCCCTATTATACCAATAAAATTGTCCCGTATATTTTTTCCTGAAAGCCTCAAAAGTTAAAGTATCAAAAGGAAATCCTAGAGAGACATCCATATCTATATTTCGAATAATATAATCTGTAAAATTGACTTCAAAGATCTTTCTCGTCGCGATTATAACCCTTTCATTAGTAAGAACCACCCAACTGAAGTCAAATCTAGGAACCCATACCTCCTTCAAGAAAGCAATAACTTCTTCTCCATGATGCAGATATGGAACGATATTTGTGAGTAAAATTTTTGGTAATTTTTCGCGTACTTCTTTCATAAGAAGATTGTCCCATCATTTACTAAAAAATACATCATACAAAACAAATAAACTAAAGGAGCCCTAAGTCTCTTAAACCTTTCCTGAACTGTTCGATTGCGTTTCTAGCCACTGCGGAGTTCAACTCATGGTTCATCTCATGTGCCATTCGGTTTCTAACCTTGTGCGCCGCCCAAATCCCCTGATAAACGTCCCAACTAGAAAATTTTTTCTGAGCTATCTTTAGCCTCTCTCCCATGTTTTGATTGTTGTTTCCAACGATGCCTTTTAAAACATAGTCGAATAGTTTGTCGGCTTCCATCACCGCGGACTGAAAATTTGCGGGCCCACCCTGACCTATACTCATCTCTATCTCTCGCCACTTATTTTGAACAATCTTTTTGTCCAGTCCTGATGACTTTGTGCCAGCGCTTGTCATCTTGTGGGTCACATATAAAAGACCCAGACCAAACACAAGCGCTAATGCTAATACTATTCCTACATATGCCATATTTTTCCTTTCTTTCTCCCCCCCTACCGACTATAGCGGAAAAATTGTGATGCACTTTACGAGCGTAATATCTCAAAATAATGTTGTTTGACCCCGATGGCCATCGGGAGAGTTCATTTTTTGAGAATGGAGCGAGTATTAGTGCCAATCCAATTTTGGAGCGTGTCGGAAGCTTTTTGTTACTTTTTGGCATCAAAAAGTAAAATATTAAATAAACTTATAAATTATTTGATTCTGGACAAGCTCGCCTCGATTCTGAGTCGGAGCGGACCAGAATGACATGATTATTTTTCTTCAATTGTCACCGTCTCTATCCTCACATCCTCCTTCGGCTTATCATTCTCCCCTACTTCCACATCTTCGATAGCCATAATATTATCCAACCCCTCTATCACTTCACCAAACGCCGTATGCTTACCATCCAACCAGTCGGTTTTCTCTGCCGTTACGATAAAGAACTGTGAGCCATTGGTATCCGGTCCTGAGTTTGCCATCGCCAAAGTCCCACGAACCAGTTTGTGGTCGTTAAATTCGTCCTCAAACTTGTATCCCGGATCCCCAGTACCATTTCCCGAAGGATCTCCTCCTTGAATCATAAAGTCTTTGATGACACGATGAAATATCAGCCCGTCATAAAACTTATCGCGAGCCAGAACTACGAAGTTGTTGACTGTCTTAGGCGCGTCTTTGGTAAAGAACTTTAACTTAAAATCGCCTTTATTTGTCTTTATGTCCGCCATATACTCTTTGTCTACATCGATCTCTTGATCCGGCGCTGCCGAGTATTTTCTATCTCCTGTTTTTTTGGTATTCACTTCTTCTTTCTCCTTTGTGTTAGTTTTTATATCCTTGTTTTGTATTTTTGCTATGTAGCCTTTGAGATATTTATTATATCCGAAACTACCACCATAGACTATACCTCCCAAAATAATTATCGAGATAATACTTTTGAAGATACGAGATTTTTTCTTCGCCCTTTTTTTCTCGTGATCTTCTCTCTCTTCTTTTCTTATTTGTTTTAATTTCTGCGCTCTACCCATTTTGTAGTATTAATAGTCAAGTGTTGTCAAAAAGTCAAAATTGTCATGTTTTGTTATTACCGATAGATTTTATATAGTTGTTTATTTTATCTTAAGCTTATCATATCTTTCTATAAATTCTTTATCTGTACCTTCGTCAATATAACCCAAATCCAAAGCACTAATCATAAAATGCTTTACCTCCGTCAATGATCCTCTAGCGTTCCTACAAAATTGAACATTTTCTTTATAATGAAATCTGCCAAAACCTTCTGCTATATTTGCCCCTACAGATGTAATGGCTCTTCTAATTTGAGAGATAATACCAAATTTTTCTTCATCGGGGAAATCACTTGTAATTTTATAAATCCAAACCGTCAGTTCTCTAGCCAATTGATAAACTTCCAAATCATCAAAGTCCTTTATTTCTTTTCTATTTTTATCACCACTATTCATGACCATTTATGACTTAATGACTATTTTTTACTTCTCCTTACAAGACTTGACCTTCTGACTATTCTTAACTATTTTTGACGCCCTCCTGGCCATCTTTGACTTCTTTCCTGCTTTTTTGACTGCTTATGACCATCTTTGATTCCATAACCATTTCCTTAACAATATTTGACTTTTTGACTATTCTTGACCGCTTATGACTTTTTCAATTGCTCTAGCGATTGAAAGGACCTTTTTATCTTCCCATCGCTGTCCCGTGATTTGTAAACCTACCGGTAATCCATCGACCTTACCACAAGGGATCGAGATCGACGGCAGTCCTGCGATATTTGCCGGCACGGTGAAGATATCGCCCAGATACATACTTAGGGGATCTGATTTTTCACCAAGTTTGAAAGCCGTCGTCGGAGCAGTCGGAGAAATGATAACATCATAATTTTCAAATATCTTATCAAATTCCTGCCGAATCTTCACTGCCACCTTTTTTGCCTGCAAATAGTATTGATCGATATACCCGGCTGATGAAGCGTAGGCGCCAAGTATGATTCTTCTTTTTGCTTCAGCCCCAAACCCCTTGGTTCTGGACTTTGAGTAAACATCCAGTAAATTTTTTATCTCTATATCTTTTTCTTTCTCCACCGAATATCCGTACTTTATCCCATCGTATCGACCTAGATTGGAGCTCACCTCCACCGGCATAAGCACGTAATAAACTGCGAGAGCATATTTCAAAACCTCTATATCTATCTCTTCTACGATCGCTCCCTCTTTTTTTAGCCTTTCTACTGTCTCTACAACATTTTTCTTAACACCATCTTCCACTCCATCACCGAAACCATCTTTTAAAACACCAACTTTTAAGTTTTTTAAATCAATATTACCATTATTTTTTCCGACAGTTTCTATCCCTTTTTCATTGGAAGTACTATCTTTTTTGTCATAGTCGCAAATATTTTCAAATAGTATCTCTGCGTCCTCTACTGTTTTTGTGATCGGTCCGATCTGATCCAAGCTCGATGCCATCGCAAAAAGACCGTTTCTGGAGACTGCGCCATAGGTAGGCTTAAATCCGACCACACCGCAAAAGCTTGCCGGTTGGCGGATAGAGCCTCCAGTATCTGACCCAAGAGCGCATATCGCCTCATCTGCCGCCACAGCCACTGCCGATCCGCCGGATGAACCGCCAGGGACTCTCTCGAGATCATGAGGATTTTTTGTCGAGCCAAAATGTGAAGATTCTGTCGATGATCCCATCGCAAACTCATCCATATTGGTCTTGCCGATGATCACCGCTCCAGATTCTTTTAATTTCTGAACCACAAATGCGTCATATGACGGCACAAAATCTTCCAGTATCTTTGACCCAGCTGTTGTCGGGAAATCCTTCACCGCCATATTATCCTTAATAGCCACCGGCACTCCATCTAATGTGCTAAGAGTGCCACCCTTAGCACGTCGAGAGTCGCTCTCTTTCGCCTGTTTCAAGACCAATTCTTCAGTAACTGTGATAAAAGCATTGAGATCCTTTTCTTGCTTTTTAATTGAGTTCAAGCAGTCCTTTGTAACATCAAGAGAGCTGAATCTCTTCTCCTCCAGTCCCTTCACCACTTCTTTGATTGTAAATTCATTTAATTTCATATTTATTGTCATATTTTGTTTTGTCACTTGCTTCGCATCAAAACGTCAGGCATCGTACAATTCTTGACCAATGGCCTCTTGACTATCCTTGACTATTCAAGCACTGATTTAACCTTGATAAATCCGTCCTCTGTCATCGGTGCGTTTTTTAGAAGCTCCGCCTGCGAGATCTCGCACGGCTCCGACTTATCTTTACCATAAATATTGGAAATCTCAACTCCATCGAGCTCTATCCCTTTTACATCTACTTCTCCTAGTTTTTCGACATAGGAAAGTATCGAGGCAATCTCTCCCGAAAATCTCTCTTTTTCTTCTTCACTAAGTTCTAGTCGAACCAGTCCCGCAAGTTTTTCTATTTGTTCTTTGGATAGTTTCATAAATTTGGTTCGCTGATATTAGTTCGCAGTTCACAGACTAATCCCTAATCCCTAATCCCTAATCCCTAATCCCTAATCCCTAATCCCTAATCCCTAATCCCTAAAAGTATATCATTTCTTCGTTTTATTTTGAATAACTTTAAGGGTCGTTGTCTCCTAATCTTGCGGTGAGATTGTGAACGGTTTCTAGGCAAGCATAGACAAAAATAACAGGGCTTTTTGTAATTTATCACAATGATCTAAACTCCTGTATTTGATAATCTTACTTTTGTATGCAGGTCCTACTAAGGGGGAAATATGAGTCCAGAAGCGTACAAGCACCTTGAAGAAGCCCATCTAGCTCTGTCAGAGCTAGGACTTGAATTGGGAAAAAGTGAAAGATCTCGCAAATGCTGTAATGCAAAAAACAGCGTTCGCGAAGCGATAATAGTCGAAAGAACCGGGAAATCACTCTCACACTTCGCAGCAAGGACCACAAAGCTCTTCTCTTAAATCCCACCACGAAACAATAATCACCACGAAATCATAAAAAAACCAAGGTATTGGCGCTATTTCTTTTGCGTCTCACGCCTTGGTTGCTTCAAATATTATTTAATTTTTTTCAAAAACTCCTTTTCTTCGATAACTTTAACTCCCAAACTCTCTGCTTTTGCGAGTTTTGGATTTTAAGATTCACGATAAATAATTTTTATGTTAAAATACTTACCGTCAAGTCGACCTAAATTCTACCCCCAAGTGCAACTTTTTGTCTCGTAATATGCGAGGCATTTTTTAATAAATTATTTGCAATCATTGGCTTAATGGTCAAAACGTGCACCTAAAACAGGGATTTTATGCTATGATAAAGCCATAAAATAGCATTTATTTAGAAAGGACTGTAAATATGTCTAAAAAAACTGCCCAAATTGTGGCTCAAACGAATGTATAAAAAAGGGCAAAAGCGTACGATCAACAAAACAGCAAAGGTATTTTTGTAAAGATTGTAAGAGCTATTTTCAAACAAAGAAACGTCCAGACAAACTGGCGCAAATAATTTTCAATAAATATACCAATGATCATAGAACTTTAAATGATTTATCCGGCGAATATAGCAAAGGTATTAAGTGGATTAGAGCCCAAATAACAAAGGCAGAGAGTATTAAAAGAGCAGTTGATCCTTCCGGGTTGGTAATGGTCGCTGATGTAACTTTTTGGGGCAGAATGTATGGGTTTATCGTGTTTAGAGCACCGTCGTTAAAGAAAAATCTGTATTACAAGCTAATTCCTTATGAAACAATCTATGAATATGCTCTTGGAAGAACAGTATTGGAACAGAAGGGATTTAGGATAGCAGCTATAGTATTGGATGGCAGGACAGGAGTAAGAAATATCTTCTCTGATATCCCTGTTCAGATGTGCCACTTCCATCAAAAACAGATAGTACGAAGACATCTAACGAATAATCCAAAGCTAGAATCAGGAATCGAATTAAAGAGAATAGCGGACACGCTATGCAACACTAAGGAAGAGAA
>PFMH01000055.1 GCA_002785325.1 bacterium (Candidatus Howlettbacteria) CG_4_10_14_0_8_um_filter_40_9
ACCCTCGTCCTTGAAAACCATCTCAACTTCAAGACCTAGCGAACGAGCATAATCTCTGCATCTATGCTCTTGGCTATCTAAACCACCGCCTTCTCTTACTTGTCTATCAGAGGAGACTCGGCAATAAATGACGGCTTTTGTGTATATTGTTTCCATCTTGCTACTTAAAATCATCCAGATATAGATTAATCGATTTATTAATAATACCAATAAGATAATTTTGGATCTCTATAATTTTTTCATCGCTAAGTTCGAATTTATCGAGATACTTCTTACATTCTTCAATAGAAATAACGCTTAAGTCTGTCGGCTCAAGAGGATTAGTTTTAAGTTTTTCTAAGCGAGAATCTTCATTTTTATATGAGTCCATTACACCCTCCTATCACTATAGTAATAGTATATATTATTATTGTATATCTCTGTAGAGATAGTGTCAAGTAGAAAATAAGGGGAAAAACCGAAGTAATTATTAAATAAGTATTAAAATAAACTTAAGTAACCTAAGCATAAAAGGATTGCTTTTTGGAATAATAATTGCTAATATGCCCTTAAATATTGGACAGGCATTTAAAAGGAGGGTGGGAGTATGGAATGGCAAATTTTTCTTTTCTTAACCCAAATGCATCCTTAGCAAGGGAACCCTTTGTATGGAAACTGTTCTCGCTCTCTTTCCTTAAAGATTTTTCATTCGGTTATCTTTTTAACGCTCTTCTTATTCCTGTTATCGTACTCATCGGCCTGTATCTGCTTCGCAGACTCGGCCGATACTATTTATCCAAAAAAAGATCTCTGGTTTTCCTTGAGCTTATCGTTCCGACAAGCACCAACATGTCAGCTTACGCCACAGAGCAACTGCTTACTCTCTTTCACTCGCTGGCAAAACAACAGCCTATTTACTGCCGTCTTTTCGGATATAAAAAGCTCTACTCTTTGGAGATCGCCGCTTCAAAGGAAAAAGGCATCCGATATATTCTCGCTCTGCCCGAGACAGACGCCACTACCATTAAGAGGGCCCTTCTCTCTTATCTTCCCGGGTTAAAGATAAATAAGGTCGAAGACTATTTATCGGAAAACTCAAACACAAATGAGAACGCGTCAAAAGAACGGTCTTTGGGAATCGTTGATTTTAAGCTTTCCAACGACTATATTTTCCCTCTCGAAGAACACAAGACGCTTTCCGAACACGATCCTATCTCCTTTATTACCGGAAACATGACAAAGCTAAAGCTCGGAGAAATGATAGCGCTCCAGATAGTCGTAACCCCCGTATGGACAAAAACCCATCGGAAAACGAGCAAACATATAGCCAATATAAAACAGCAGATTCGCGACAACCTCCCTTTGACAAACGATATTAATGGCAGCGTCTCAAAAAAAGGACAAGCTTTGCCTTGGACGATCATTAAAACAATATTAAAAAGCATCGAACTCCTCTTAAGGGCTCTTCTTCATGCGGTTGTAATGGTTTTTGATACCAAAGAAGACAGCCACCGCTTTTCTTCTAATAAACCTTTTACTGGCACGGATCAAGAAAATCAAAGCCGATACGAACAAAAGTTAAGAGAGCAGGTCAAAGAAAAGATAGAAAGACCGCTTTTTGAAACATCCTTAAGGATTCTGATACAATCAAATGATTTTGTAGACTACAAAGGACG
>PFMH01000090.1:0-155 GCA_002785325.1 bacterium (Candidatus Howlettbacteria) CG_4_10_14_0_8_um_filter_40_9
GAGCGAGGCCACGGTGTAGCCGGGCGTGTTTTCCGTTCCTTCCCCTGCGGCAGCCCTCATATTTACAAACCGGATTTATATTTGCCTTTCCGGATTTCTTTTGCTATACTTTTCTTGTTGGATCCGTACCTTACAAGCCGCAAAGGTATCCCGAA
>PFMH01000090.1:360-1751 GCA_002785325.1 bacterium (Candidatus Howlettbacteria) CG_4_10_14_0_8_um_filter_40_9
TATGAACGAATAAAGCAAGAAGGCAAGCTGAACAATTTCAATGAGGCCCAAACTCGAAATGAGTTTATTGAGCCGCTTTTTGAATTTCTTGGCTGGGATATGCGAAATATTAATAATGATGGTGAAGTTACTACAGAAGAAGCTGTTTCTAATAAGAGGGTGGATTTAGCTTTTAGAATCGCAGGAATCCCTAAGATGTTTCTTGAGGCAAAGTCTATGAAAGTAGATCTGGATATCGAAATATACGCCCGTCAAGCTATTAACTATTCTTGGAATAAAGGCGTTACTTGGGCGGTATTGACTGACTTTGAAAGTATAAAAGTCTTTAACTCCCTAGCTGAATCAAAAAGCTTGTTTGATAAGCTGGTCTTTGAAATAAACCTTTCGGAATACATCTCAGACTTTGAACGATTATCGTTACTTTCGAAAGAAGCGTTTAGCTTGAATAAGCTCGATGAGTATGCAGAGAGATATGGGAAAAAGGTAAAGAAAGTAACTGTAAATGAAAAATTGTTCAAGGATCTTAAGGAATATAGAGAAATATTAACTCATGACATCGGGGTTTGGAATGAAGGGCTAGACAAGGAAACGCTTGATGAAGGAATACAGAGAATTTTGGATAGGTTGATATTTATAAGAGTACTGGAAGATCGAAAACTTGAACCGCCAACGCTCTTGGCCATACTTCATGAATGGGAGAAATCTGACAAGAAAAAGACTCTTTTTCAGATGCTAGTTAAAAAATTTAGAGAGTTCGACGATATTTATAACTCAAATCTTTTTTCAAAGCATGCATGTGAAGAATGGCATGATTATGAGGGAGCTATAGCAAAGATTATAAAAAAACTTTATACAAAAGAAACTTATGAGTACGACTTTAAAGAAATACCAGCTGATATATTGGGGGGAGTTTATGAAAGCTATCTTGGATATATAGAAAGCTCAGAAGAAGAAAAAGGACAGACAAAGACTAAAAGGAAATCTCAAGGTATTTACTACACTCCAAAATATATTGTCGATTATATCGTACAAAATACTCTTGGGGAGAAACTAAAAGAGATAGAAAGTATTCATGAGCTTAAAAAAATTAAAGTACTTGATCCCGCTTGCGGTTCAGGTCCATTTTTGACTCAGTCGCTTGAGATCATAAATAGTAAGTATAAAGAATTCGGGAATAGGGGAGATCAGAGTACAAAGAGTGAAATTCTATTGTCGAATATCTATGGTGTGGATCTAGATCCCCAAGCAGTAGAGCTTGCCAGATTAAATCTTTTTATAGATGCATTGGATGAAAAAGCAAAACTTCCAAATCTTGCCAAAAACGTAAAAGTTGGTAACTCGATTATATCGGTAGGAGCTAAAAAATTAAAGCCGTTTAAATGGAGTGATGA
>PFMH01000120.1 GCA_002785325.1 bacterium (Candidatus Howlettbacteria) CG_4_10_14_0_8_um_filter_40_9
ATAATCTGGCAATTTTTATTTTAATTTCCAATGACCAAATCCTAATATCCAACCAAATCCTAATTTCCTAATGACCAATTATTTCTTTCCATTAAAGTTTCTTTTATTCGGGGATTTGGATTTGATTAGTCATTGGTCATTGGTCATTGAAGTTTGGGGTTTTTGTTTTAGGAATTAGAAATCTGATTTGATTTGAGATTTGATTTTTGAGATTTTAACTCCTCACAATGATACTTTCTGCAATTCCCAAAGACAAAAACGTAATTATCATACTGCTTCCTCCAAAACTTACAAGGGGCAGAGTAATTCCGGTAACAGGCATAATTCCTAAATTCATTCCGACATTTATAAATATCTGCGCAAATAAAAAAGCAAATATGCCTATCAAAAAAAGTCGTGAAAAATTATTAGAAGCATAAAATGCCGCGTGCACGATTCGCCAAAATAAAACCATGTAGAGTGTTAAAATCAACAACGCCCCCAAAAAACCAAAGCTCTCCAAAAAGGCAGCGAATATAAAATCTGTGCTGGCAGATGGCAAAAATCTATATTTAGTTTGAAAATTTTCCGAAAACCCCTTCCCCAAAAATCCAGAGGATCCTATGGTTATAATGGATTGAGTTTGATTATAACTGGCGCTTTGAGAATATGCCTGCGGAAAAATAAAGCTGGCGATGCGCGCTTTTTGGTATGGCATCAAAACAAAACTCCATCCGGACATGCCAACTATAATGCCGGTCAAAACTACCAAAATTAGATGCTTAAATTTTATTCCAGAAAAAAGAACGACTACAAACCATATGACGCTCAAAATTATCACCGAGCCCAGATCCGGTTGCAATATTATTAACATAGCGGGAAAAATGAAATAGGCGGCTGAAATAAAAATATGAATGGGACGCGAGATTTCTACATGCCTCCAGGAAAAATATTTAGCCAGCACTATTATCAAAGAAAGCTTTATGAGTTCCGATGGCTCGAAATTAAAAATTCCAAGTTTAAACCATCCTATTGTTCCTCGTGTTATCTGATTGGTAAAAAATAGAGCCGCCAGAAGCAACACCGAAAAAACATACAAAAATAGAGCGCCGTATTTGTAGGTACGAAAAAAACCATAATCCAAGTTTGCTATAAAAATAGCAACCAAGATTCCCAACACTAAATAAATCGCCTGCCTTTGGGCATAAATTGCCACGCCGGAAGAGTTTTTAAATTGAGTCAACTCCAAAATTCCCAATAAAGACAAAAGCGTGGCCGCGCCCAACAAAATCCAGTCTATTTTTTTTAATAGCCACGAAAAATTCATAAAAATGCGCGGATTAAAATTTAGAACGGTCGGCTGCCTCCAGATTGATTTAAAAAGTTGTCTGAGTTGAAAATATTTGTCGAGGCGCGCACATCAAATCTTATCGGCATAGCGCTTAAAGTATTTTTAGGCCAGGTGATAGAAAAAACTCTTTTTTCATTCGCCTTCACTGTGCGAATGAAAGTTTGCCCATCGGCTACAATATTATTGCCCGCATCATAGGCCACGACATCTATTTCTATTAAATCAAAATCATAAAATGACTGGTTTACTATATTTGAGAAAAGCTGGGGATTGCCCAGTGCGTCTTTTTGCAACAAAGGATCCTGATTGAGAAGCTGGATATTGTTTATGTCCTGCATATTTTGGTTTAGCACAAGCGTTGTTATGTCATTC
>PFMH01000101.1 GCA_002785325.1 bacterium (Candidatus Howlettbacteria) CG_4_10_14_0_8_um_filter_40_9
TACCAATAAAAAAATTAAAAGCGGTCATCTTGTTCTTCGGGACTCATACTGATACGAAATTTCTAGGAAAAGTAAAATTAATGAAATTATTTTACTTCCTTGATTTTATGCATGTAAAAAACTATGGCTCACCGGTCACTTATGATAATTATATTAACCTAGAGCATGGTCCAATTCCCTCTGCAATAAAAAATCTAGTAGATACGGCCACGGATGACGTAGACAACTCTTTACTGGCAGACACAATTTCCATTGAAAGACCCACAGGTACTGATATGTGCAGAATTATCCCTCTAAGAGAATTCTCAGAAAAGGACGAAAAATATTTCTCCGAAACGGAAATGGAAATACTCAACAAAGTATGTTTGAGGTTCGGAGATAAAAACACAAGATACATCGAGGATGCCTCGCACGAAGAAGCGCCATGGAAAGAAACAAATCTTTTGGACTATATCCCATACACTTTAGCGGCCGAGGATAAAGATTGCAAAGTTAGCAAAGAAGAAATCTCGTTACTCTCAGACATAGGGGAGAGATGCTAATCAAGTTCGGGGACGTGTTCAATTATGGAGAAAAAGATTATGTCTTTTTAGCAAAAACAGAGGATATTATTTATGTTGCGGAGATCCTGGATACGGAAAGTACAAAAAGGATTAAGGAATTTACTGAAAAAGAAATCCGCAAGAACAAGGATAACTGGCAGAAAAGACCGCTCTTTTGTTAAGTAGAGCTCAGTACAGAAGAGTATAAAGATAGAATGGCACACTTTAACAAATCCGCAAGGGAAACGAGCTTACTGCAAATAGAGTCTCTGGGTTATGCTCTAGAAAAGCGTGATTTGGAAGAGATCAAAAAAGAAATATTAGCTGGTACCTTACCCTTAGAACTAAAAGAGTTAGTGAAAGATATAGAAATCAAGTAAGTCTTAGACGTCTTCAATGATCTTTATTTCTTCTTCGGTTAGGTCATAGAGCTTGTAAACCTCGTCGTTAATTTTTTTGTCTACTTTTTCTATTTCTTGATTCAGCTTTTCGCTTTTGTCCGTATTCATTTTAGCTTCACTTAAATCTTTGTTAAGTCTTATAATCTCGTCAACAAGCACAGCGATTTTATTTTGTAGTTTTTCTTCAGACTTGTGCAGCGGTATGCCCAGTAGTGGTCCCTTATCAATTTGTAGCAAATCACCAAGCTGTTTTCCTTTATTCTTTAGCCAAAAATACGAAAGTCTTGAGTTCAATAGCCCTGTCAGATATTTTAAATTGATCCTGTCTGATTTGATAAAATTAAGTGCGCGCGATCCGTAATATTCCTCTTCTGTGTAGAAACAGCTAGGACACCTAGTGCGTATAGCACTTATTATTTTCGGACCTTTCTTAAAATATTTTTTATCTCTAGACCAATGTAAATGAAACCATTTTATTCGACCATTTTTTACTTCACGTCTATCCGTAAGCTGTGGAGTGTAAATTTCCAATTGGCTTTTAATCGTAGAATAATGTTCAATGCTAATAACTTCTTTATTTAAATAGGCTAGCAAGCCTCTTTGTTCTCCTGAATGATATTTACCAACAGAAGTAAAATATTTAAAAAGGACTTTACTCTCATCTTTATTGAATTCTTGGTTATGAGGGAATACGAAAGCCTTATCTGGATCGCCCACAATACCCTGCGCCACCTCTTTTTCTGAAAGCTCAAA
>PFMH01000045.1 GCA_002785325.1 bacterium (Candidatus Howlettbacteria) CG_4_10_14_0_8_um_filter_40_9
TAGCAAGAGACAAAATAACTGAAGTATTACCTTCGACGAAAAATGATTTGGTTGAAGCGGTTATTTTAGGAGAACAGCAGATAGAAAAAATCAGATTGGATCGTGGATATCCGGAAGGTGTAGTTGGTTTTCCGTATGAAGGCAAGTACATATACAATCATATGGGTCAACTAGCAACAACAAAAGGCGGGTTTGAAAATTTACTTCCCGAACAACAAAGAGGTTCTGTTCATGAGCTCGCCCATTTACTTCCCGGTATGAAAAATCTCCCATATTGGATGGGAGAGGGTTTTTGCGAAGCTGTTCCACGTTTTCTTTTGGGTTATCATGACAAATTACAAACAACCCCGTATCTTCAGGAAAAGTTTTGGGACGAAGTTGTACACCCAAGAACGATGGACGAAATAAACCAAATGACCGGAAAACCAGAAACACTCTTTAGTATTTCCCGACGAGGACCTTTTGGAGAAAATAAAGCATATATGTCTGCACTCGCTTATATATTAGGACTCTCCGCTCACTTAGGGGAAGGGTCTATTAATAAAGGATTGCTCTCTTTTTATGAACTGGTACGAAACAGTGAGTCGCCTCAACAACTTCGTGACAAAATAGATAAAGCTTCATCACAGCCACTTGCACTCAGTGATCGGTACACGATTATGAATGAAATGCAAAAAAAAGGAATTGAGATCCTCAAAGCCCCGACTAATAAAAAACTGTAATTTTGTTATCTTCTTTATTTAGTATATATCTGGAACATCGGTTCTCCATTTACCGAAATAGTCTGCAGGCTCGATTTATCAACATGTTGCGCATCCTTAAAGTCATCAATTGATCCGATAACTGCAGAGCGGGGAGGAGCTTTTGAGGGGGATACAAAGTTGAATTTAAATTTATCAAATCCTTCCACTTGTCCAAACCCATATTCATCGGGAGCTGACAAATAGGCCCCGGTTTGATATTTTTCCGAAGGATAATTGAGATAAAAAAGTGTAAAAATATATGGCATGCCAATGTCACGCGTCACGTAAAAGGTGTCAAATTTATTGTAGTTATCTTTGATGAATGCATTAACCTGACCGTATCCGCACTGCCACGCATGGATGGAAACCAAACGCTTTGAGTAATGGAATAAATAAAAATCCCATGCAAAGACGATAAAAAATAGAAACAAACTAAAAACGGCAAACTGAATAACGGTTTTTTGACGCTTGTGGAAAGTATTCGTTAACTGGACAAACCCATATGCGGCCAAACAAAAAAGGGGGATAAGTAAAAACAACGATCGGGATAAGGATCCGCCTGCCCAGGATAAAGAAGCGGATAGAGGAGAAACAAATATAAGTGACAAAATAAACCAGCGCCACTTTTCCTTATTTTTGAACAGATAATAAATGCCGATACAGACAAACAAATACTCAACGGGAGTAAAAATCCCCATCCCCGGATATCCAAACCGATAGTTGTCATCACCATTTATGAGAAGA
>PFMH01000007.1 GCA_002785325.1 bacterium (Candidatus Howlettbacteria) CG_4_10_14_0_8_um_filter_40_9
AGTTTTTGGGACGAGAGCGTTGTCTGTAAATGAGATGGTGTCGATGTTTTTAGCGATATCGTTTCCGGAAAGGATGTCTGTTCTTTTAGCTGGATCGGATGTGCCACCAGCCTCAGCTGATCTATATAGTTCGTAATGATCAAAGCTTGGAAATGTCGGCTTATTCCAGCTCAATGTCGTAGAGACTGAAGTTGTGTTGGAGGAAGCAAGAGTGATGGGGTCCGAGACGAGGGGGCGGTGGGAGGAGATGAAGGGTGTGGGCGTTGCATAATATTGCGATATTTTTTCCTTTGTCCAACCAGTAACCCAGCCATTAGCACTGACATCTTTGATTCTAATTTCGAAATGTAAATGTGAAACCCACTTACCGTTTGCATCTCCAATTGTTCCTATCTCCTGTCCTCTAGAAACAATATCTCCAACTTTAACACTCATATCTTTCAAATGAGCATATTGAGACCAAAACAGGGAGCCATTTGGCAAATTATGTTCTACTAGGATTATATTTCCCCAGTAACCTGCATAATTCTTTGCAGCCGTGATGGCTCCGTCCGAAATAGCATAAACAGGGTCGCCATAATCAGTATTACCCGAACCTCTATTCCAATCTTCACCAGGATGCCATGGCGCTCCGTTAGATTACAAAAATCCATAACCATCATTATCACTTAGGTTTGATCCATTTGTATACCCCAGACCATCTGGTTTACCCACTGGAAAATCAAAACCGTTAGAAACACTGACGCCAGCGAAAGCTGTTTGTGCAAAAATTAAGGAGATCAGAAGAAAATACAACTTTCTCATAATTTCAAGCTTTCAACAATCTGAAGATAAATTGCCTCACTATCACCTGCCATCTCTAAGCTAGAAGGAGAATGGAATTCCAAAACAACAATTTTATCATCTTTTTCTAACACGATATCCTCCACTACTCCCATACTATCCCATTTCAGCACCACTCCCTTTAAATTTTTGACACTTATATCACTGGGTGAAGTAAATCCTTCCACCTCTTCGGGTTTTTGATCGCCTATAAATAGGCTAGCATTTTTTATTAACCAATTATAAGCAGTATCACGATTAGGATTTTGATAAACGTTAATTTCAATAGATGGATAATCAGATTGAGAATCGCTATATTTGTCCTCTATTATCTTCGTTCCTCTAGTTGTTTCCTTAACAATATAATTACTCGGCACCTTTACGCTATACCCAAACTCATCGTTCCTATATATTTTCTTACCGGGTTCTGTGTCGTCATCTATCGGATTTTCGCATTTATCCTGCTCTTGTTCTCTTTCTTCCTTATCCTCACAGTGCCTTTCTTCATTTTCTTCTTTTTTGCTATTGAAAATATTTCTTATAGTTGTCGCGCCGTTTTCATCTCTCGTCTCATCTATCTTTACAGATAAATCTTCGCCTATCACTTTATCTATAACGTCCTTATTCGCTCCTTTTATCTCTTCCGGAACAAACTTTGGATTATAAATGAAAATAAAAGACAGAAGGACAAAGATTAAA
>PFMH01000123.1 GCA_002785325.1 bacterium (Candidatus Howlettbacteria) CG_4_10_14_0_8_um_filter_40_9
CAGATGAAATATTAATTTTATCTTCCTGTCTTTTCTCAGTCCGTTATGAACATTAACTTTCCTTTTTAAATATGAAAAATAACCCTCAATACTGTTATTTGTATTAGGTATATTGAGCTCCATATAATCGTAAAAGGTAAATAGGTAGTCTAAGTTTCTCTTTAAGCTAAAGAAGGCACTTCGGGTCCTCCTATGTGTGAAGTGATATTTACCTGTTTCCAGATTAAATGTTCTCTCTTTTAAAAACTTTCCCCACTTTTCATACCAATCACTAATCCAGCCGTCAAAGCTTTCTTTGTCGGTCTTTGTGAGCTTCATGCTGATGTTTCTAAGCTCTATATTTGCTTCGAGAATAGGATTCTTAGTCAGATGTTTAGTAATGATCTTTTGTTGATGGAATTGGCACATCTGAACAGGAATGCCGTAGAAGTCCTGTCTCAATCCTTTGCCATCAGAAACAATGGCTTTAATCTTCCAGCCACGGTCAATCAAGTATTTTATTCCTGCCCTATACTCATCGATAGTTTCGGAATCAATAACTTTTGCATAAAGGTTTCTTTTAAGTTCCGGAGATCTGAAAACGAGTACTAAAAAACCACCAAAGTCGGTGGCATCCATACATATACAGGTTTCTTGAGGTAAGAGCTCAGGAAAGATTACCTCATATTGATCAAGTTGTTTTTGAACCCAGTATCGGTTCTTTGAATAATCGTCGGCTAATTCCCTATATGTTTGTTTGCGATCTGCCCAGCCACCCCATAGTTTTTTTGAAATGCTGGAGTTTCTTTTGTTATTCTGGAAAGCAGCGTAACAGTCTCTGCATCTATATCTTTGACGACCGTTTTTAAACCCGTCTTTCTTGGTCTTCTGTGACCCGCATTTCAAGCACTTTTTTCATAGTTTTTATATTTAAAATTAAAAATACAGTGTTTTTTGCCTATATATTAACAAAAAATGGTCATTTTAGCCACCTAAAAATGAGCATTAAGCCTTTTTTTACAAGAGAATAGGAATATGATTATCGACTTTTGGCTAGGAGGAGAGTTTTATCCCGATGTAACTGGAAGAGTTTGTGTGGTTTGTCGGCGACGATAAGAGGACGTTCGGATCGGAACTCACTCAGAATGGAACGAATGAACAAGATCGGCCTTGGCTTTCGAACCCACATTTTGTTGGACTACCGCAACTTCGGAAATACTGAAGGAGGTGTAAGGAATGACGACACGCGGACCGATTATTGATGTAGACTTTTTCTGATCTCGCCTAGCACCCTTCAGGGTGTTTAAAAAAGCTCCGCACAATGCGGAGCAAGAGATCCGGCGGGCACGGATCTCAAAAACAAGGGGTTGACCTCCCCGGATGACTCCAAATGGGTCAGAGAAGCTAATGTTGATACTTCGGAGGGATTCTGAAAATACGAAACACTATTGAGTAACTATTCTACCGCGCCGGTCTGACCCTGTAGGGTCAGACCACGGACTCGAGCGAGTCCCGACAACACATTTTTTGTAGATGTTGTCGGGACCGTCGAGTTCTTTTGTTTTTTAGTCCTATTTTTCAAATTGCCAACTAATCATTTTGTCTACTTTTTTTAATATTGAATTCACGTTAGAATGTTAATGATGGAAGACTTACTAAATGATTTAAATAAAGAACAGGTAGAGGCGGTGACTCATGACA
>PFMH01000006.1 GCA_002785325.1 bacterium (Candidatus Howlettbacteria) CG_4_10_14_0_8_um_filter_40_9
CTCAAAAGATCCCAACGAAAGAATTTGAAAAACAATACAAAAATCACCTGAGCGGATTTAAAGATTGGGATCAATTAGAGCACGCCGATGAGTGGCTCCTATTCTCAGATAATATCGGGAAAAGAATGAGTATCGATGAAGTTGCTGTTTCAAACGGAGAACTCTATACAATTATTACAAACAAAAATGCCTGTGGCGGCAAAGGATCATTGGCAAGCATCCTTTCCGGCACTAAAGCTTCCAGTATCGTCCCGATACTGACTAAAATACCGCTAGAGAAGAGAAATACAGTAGAAGAAGTAACTTTGGATATGTCCCATTCCATGGATGCCATTGTCAGAAATACTTTTCCAAAAAGCACCATCGTCATTGATCGGTTCCACGTTCAGAAACTTGTTTCAGAAGCAGTACAGGAGATAAGGATAGAACTTAGAAGAGAAGCGTTGAAGGAAGAGAATGAATCGATAAGATTAGCTCGAAAAGAGAAGCAGAAATATCGTCCCGCTACATATAAAAACGGAGACACAAAGAAACAGCTTTTAGCAAGAAGCCGCTATTTGCTGTTTAAATCGACAAGTAAATGGACAGAGTCTCAAAAAGAAAGATCTATTATTTTATTTAAAGAATTTCCAGAATTAAAGGAGGCTTATGAAATTTCTATGATGTTTAGATCATTTTATGAGCATAACCAAACAAAAAACGAAGCTAAAGAAGCTTTAAATAAATGGTATGAAAAAGTAGAAGAGAAACAAATAGAATCATTCACGATCGTGGCGGAATCTATCCGCTTACATGAGAATAATATATTAAATTATTTTACAAACAGAAGTACCAATGCCGGAGCGGAATTATTTAATACAAAGTTAAAAGGTTTTCGCGGACTGGTGAGAGGGGTTAGAGATAAGAAGTTCTTTCTTTTCAGAGTTTCTAAATTATATGGTTAGTCCACAGGTATTGCGTATGAGCCGATTTCAGCGGGTCATTGTCTTTTTCTTGACCCATATTTGAGTTGTATACTTTTGGAATTGGCCATTCTTCTCTGGATTCAAAGATATAATTATTCCCTTCTAATCTCTCTAGTGCCGTAAAGTAATCGACTCTCCAGTTGTGCTCTTCAACGCCTTCCTGCAATTCGTTGATAAGATATCCAAACCCCCACACGGTATCGTCGCTCTTTAGCCCATCTGTTCCTATAATTACAGTTGATATAGACCTATTTTGCTTTACAAATTCATATGCCCGATTAGCGCTTTTAAATTGCATTACCCCAATATTCAGGTCTTTGAATAAAGCAGGAACCCCTTCTCCGATAAAAATTACATTTGCATTCCTTCTGATAACCTCCTTATCATCGGTAAGCTCAACGTCGATCACATTTTCTATTTTTTTGTTAGACTCTTCTTCTGTCGGCCAGCTATCGTCACCCAATTCTTCGTGGCGTCTTCTTAGTGCTTCAGGGTCGTTCAGGTATGTTCTAACTTCTTCAAAAAAATCAAACTCTATCCCATCAACAATAAAAGAACTGTCTCCATGTTTAGCGATGAAACTAACATCCCTTGATTCTTTTGATTGACCTCTTTCCATCTTCCTCTTTCGTTAATGTTTTTTATATCTTATAATAAATGTAAGTTATTTGCTATTCGCTCTTGAAATTTTTAAT
>PFMH01000083.1:0-18505 GCA_002785325.1 bacterium (Candidatus Howlettbacteria) CG_4_10_14_0_8_um_filter_40_9
TACGGCCACAATGGTTTTAAAACCTTTCTCCACCCCCATCCTAGCAAGCTTTGTGACGTCCCCGACTCCGACGCTTTTTACAAATTCGCCGGCTATTCCCAACTCCCCTAACTTTGACTTGAGTTTGGTTTGAATTTTATTGATTCTGCCCCCTCCTGAAGCAGGATTTATGATGTAATAGTACATTTTTAAAATTTCCAATTAAAAATTAATAGTTTCTAATGAAATCCTAAAAACCCAATTTATTAATTTCTAAATATTTCAAAGACCAATCAAGGATTTGACGTGGAAATTTAGGATTTAATTAGAAATTAGAAATTAGAAATTAGAAATTCACTCAGTTTATTCCTCTATCTCTAAAATAGCTTCCATGCGATTGCCGCCATTCTCTTCTTCGTCCCCTTCAATTTCTATGATTGGCTCCGCCTCTTCTTTTCTCTCTTCCTCGGGCATCAAACACTTACCGGTAAAGATAGCTCCCGGCGCGATACTTAGGATGTTCGCCTTTATATCGCCGTATATTTTTCCAGTTTCGGTTATGGAAAGGTGGTCGTTAATAACGAGACCTCCCTGAACTATGCCGGAAATCACAGCGTTTTTCGCATCTATGTTTGCTCGGACTTCAGCTCCTGCCCCCACTAGTACGCTCCCCTTTGTTTTGACATCTCCGGAAACAGTTCCATTTATCGTTATGTTCCCGTCAGATCTCAGGTTCCCTTTTAGTTTTACCGATGCGCCAACTATAGTTTCCGCGCTTTCTAGATTTTTGATCTCTTCTTTTTTCTCAAACATTTTGATCCTTTCTTCCCTCCGTTATTTTACATGCTTTACCCAGCGCCGTGCTCTCTTCCGCACTAAGATTGTGCGTAGATACGCCTTTTTTTACGGGTTTTATATACATCCTGTCCCCTTCTCTGTTATGAATATTAGTAAGAACAAATCCGTTTTCGCGGTCATCCAAGATCGCCATGCTGAAACTCAAGTCCCCTCCTATGTCTTTAAATGGATTATAACGCACAATCCCGATTTTCTGAAATGATTTTTTGAAAAGTTCGGTTACATTCGCTAAATCGTTTTTTATCCTCACGTTATCTTCTGAAACTTTCCTCACTCGAAGAAGGTAATTGTTGACGATATCATAAATATCACCCTTCTGATCATTCTTAAAAAGCTCTCTGTTTTTTCTAAAAAAGAGAACTTGTCTGATCGTAAGTGCGACTAACCAGAGAAAATTTACCGCAGAAAATGCCGCTAAGGCTAAGATATATTTATTTTGCATAACACTTATATTTATGAGACAAACACATTATAATGAATACATATACTAATCTCAATACAAAATTATGTCAAAAAATAAAAAAAGATTTTCGAGGAGAAATAGAGGGGAAGAAAGTAAAAAACACATTTTCTCTCATGAAGCCGTAAAGCCTATAACGAGATCCGCGGTACCGAAAAAAGAGGGCTCAGAGCAAATCGTCGAAGATAGCTTCACCTATATCAAAAAAGACCTGAGGCTTTTTTTGATCGTAGCCGGGGCTATCCTGCTAATTACCATAGTGCTATACGTCATGACCAGATCGGTAAATTTTAAAATATTCAATGTGAACGTTTAGATTTGTATAAAGAGACTGTTGAAAAACTTTTTTTGGGTGTCATTCTGGCTTGGCCAGAATCATATTTATCACCTAGAGTTTCAGATTCTGGCCTCCTAATTGTCGCCAGAATGACAGTTTTAGGCACCCTTTCAACAGTCTTTTGTATAAATTCCTTTGACAAAGAGGGAAATATTTGCTAAGATTTGACCTGGATTACAAAAAGGAGCGAAGAATAAAATACGTCAGAACAAACAACAGAATAAGAGCGCCAAGGATAAAACTGGTAACGACTGGGGGAGAAGTCATCGGTGAGTTCAGTCTTCGAGAAGCCCTCAATAGAGCAAAGGAAGAAGGCCTTGATCTTGTTGAAGTAGTTCCGAATGCAGCTCCTCCGATATGCAAGATTATGGATTGGGGGAAACACAAATACGACCTTTCAAAAAAAACGAAACCTCAAAAATCACAGGAGCTAAAAGCCATACGCTTAAGTCCAAAGATAGGAGAACATGACCTCTTAGTAAAAGTAAAAAGAGCCATCAAGTTTTTAGAAAAAGGAAATAAAGTAAAAGCCCAACTTTTTTTCAAAGGCAGGGAGATCACGCACAAAGAAGTCGGAATGTCAATTTTAAATGAGTTCAAAGCCAATCTCGGCGAAAACGCCAAGGTAGAACAAGAAGCCAAGTTCGTGGGCCGAGAAGTATCAATGATTTTCTCTCCCGTAAAGAAAGCCTAGAGAAAAATTGCAAAGTTGTTTGATTTACAAGTTCAATAAGTTAAAGTCTGCTTACGACTACTTAGCAAAACTTAGCAACATAACAGCTTATTAACCTAGTAACAAAATATAATGCCAAAAATCAAAACACACAGCGGAGCGAAAAAACGCTTCAAAATAACAGGTACGGGAAAGATCAAAAGAAGGCACGCTTTCTGCAGCCATTTGCTTGAGAAAAAAAGCGAAAAAACTAAAAGAAAGTATGAAGTGCCGGCAAATCTTGCTCCAGGGGACAAAAAAACCGTAAAAAAACTTTTGGGAATATAAAAGTTCATAGATCAAAGCTGACAGTTCGCAGAAATAAAACTTTCCAGCTATGAACTAAGAACAAAGAACAAGGAACCAAACTATGAGAGTAAAAAGAGGAACAACGACTAAAAAAAGACATAAGAAGATACTTTCCCAGACAAAAGGGATGAAGGGTCTTCGGCATTCGAGTATTAAAAAAGCGAAAGAAGCGCTGCTCAAGTCTATGACTTATGCCTATAGAGACAGGCGAAACAAGAAAAGGGATCTTAGACGTTTGTGGATACAGAGAATATCCGCTTTTGCCAAAGATAATACTATGAACTACTCGACATTGATGAACAAGATGAAGGAAAATAAGATAGAGATCGACAGAAAGATTCTTTCGGAGCTTGCGATCAATGAACCCGAAACAGCTAAAGCAATTATAGAAAAAATAAAATGAAGCTAAAGATAAAAAAATTCAAATGTGAAAAATGCCAGGCTGAGTATGAGACCCTCAAAAATCAGCCCTGCCCGAGTTGTAAAAATAAAGAGGTTAAGCTTTTGTCCGAGGAAGAGATCGATATGGGTGGCGGTTGCCAAGGCAGCTGCGGCGGTTGCGGTGGCGGATGTTAAAACATTGATAGCGCCTAGTGGCTTTAAAACACAGTTTTTACTTTATATTTCTTCCCGAAAGCGGAAACTTCCCGAGAGAGATCTTCCAGATAAGCATCTCTTTTTTTTGTGAAAAAAATATATTCATATTTAGGCAAAAGATCAGGGAAATGAGCGGCGAGTACCTCTCTAACTCCTTTCCAGTTTACAGAATCTGTGTTTAAAGTCTCAACGCATATCTTATCCACTTTCCCTTGGAAAAACTTGAATGTCGACTCCAGATCAGTGAGAAAAGGCAAAACTGGAGCTATAAAAAGGTAGGTTTTGATGCCATTGCGTTTGACTTCGTGCAATGCTTTTACTCTTTCAGAAACCTTATTTGAAGTAGTCTCAAATAAACGAGCAATCCCATCGTTTAAAACCCCGATGCTTAGTCCCACCTCTATATCTGAAAATTTCTTAAAAACGTCTATATCTCTTTTGATAAGAGATGACTTGCTAAGGACCGAGACCGGCCAATCGTACTTTGCTAAAAGTTCCAGACACGATCGAGTCAGCCTGTATTTATCTTCCAAAGACTGGTAAGGGTCGGTGACACTGCTCAAAAATACCATCCCTTTTTCAAAGTATTTCGTACGGGCGGGCCTTTCGAGTTGATTTTTCAAAGCCCAAACGATATTTGTTTTGACATCTATAAACTTACCCCATTCTTCCTGATGCCCCGTAAAGCGTTTCATAAATTTCGCATAGCAATAAGCGCAACTGTGCGCGCATCCGATATACGGATTTATCACATAGTCGCAGTCGGGAAGCTTACTCTTCACCATTGCCTGAACTATTTGTACTTCCCTTATTTCCATAACTCTTTGGTTATCTCTAGGTTTATTATATAATAGATAGGATGAATACAGAAATAAAAAAAGGTGTTATCTTGGTTGCAGGTCTCGGTACGAGATTTTTGCCTGTCACAAAAGCTCAACCCAAGGAGATGCTCCCGATCGTCAATAAGCCGGTCGTTCAATATATCGTTGAAGAGATGGTCGCTTCGGGGATAAAAGACATCATCTTTATCACAAGCTCTACAAAAAGAGCTATAGAAGATCATTTTGATAAAAATTTTGAACTCGAGGCTGCTCTAGAAAGAAGTGGCAAACTAGAAGTGCTTAGGGAAGTTAGAGAGATCTCAAACAAGGCAAAAATATTTTATGCGAGACAACCGGAACAGCTCGGGACCGGCCATGCCCTACTTTGCGCTCGAGAATTTGTTGAAAATGAACCATTCGCTTTCTCTGATGGCGACAGTATCATAGATAGCAAGACCCCTGTTTTTAAACAGCTTACTAAAGTATTTGAAAAATACAATGGACCGGTTGTTGGGGTCAAAAAAATTTCTAAACAAGACGTCTCCAGATACGGAAATATCGATGGTGAGCAGATAGAGGATAAGATTGTCCGAATAAATAGAACTATAGAAAAGCCAACCCTGGAAGAAGCGGCTTCTGATCTTGGAATTTCAGGGATGCGCTACATCCTGACTCCGGAAATCTTCCCCATTTTAGAAAAACAGCCACCAGGAGTCGGCGGGGAAATCTGGCTAAACGACTCGATGAATACACTCGCCCAACAAACAGACACTTATGCCTTAGAATATGAAGGAAAATGGTACGATTGCGGGAACAAATTGGAATATCTGAAAGCGGTAGTCGAGTTCGGCCTCAAGCATCCAGAACTAAACGGAAAATTCAGAGACTATCTAGCTGAGCTTTCGAAAACTTTATAAAAAATCAGTCTAATAAAAAACACCAGTTCCCTGGTGTTTTTTATGCTAAGTAGGACTATAAGCCGAGTTTTGTTGAAGATGACCATCTATCTAAAGCGTCCGGATCCTTGGACATCCCTCGAGCAGAGGTTGATGATGTGAGGACCCACCGGACTTGCACCACGCAGGGTTTACCCCGACTATGCGTTACCGCATAGAAGCGTGCGCTCTTACCGTCCCGACGCTGTGGCCGGGACCCTGATTTTCACATCGGGGCACGATTTCACCCTTACCACCACTGCTTTCGCACTGGTTAGGCGGTTTGTTTCTGTTGCACTTTCCCGCGCCTTCCCCAGCACATAACAACCACCAAAAACTTTTTGATTTCGATTGGTTTAATATTGCCAATCAATCTTTTCGCAACAACGAATTTCATTATACGAGCGACCTTCGTTTTTGATAGAAATCTAGTGGTCCTTATGTGCTGGGTTATAACGGCCTTATATTGAATCTAAGGTGCGTTGCTCTTTGGAGCTCGGACTTTCCTCCCAATCTCGCCGAAGGCGAGATCACTGATAAACACAGATTTTAAACAGATCAACACAAATATTTCCGTGTGAATCCGTATCCAATCGGTGAAAATCCATTGTCTTGTCTCCAACAAGACTGGGCGACCATCCATCCTGCTTAGCGTTTGATATTATATCTCTTTTTTAGAACAAAAGCAACCTACAGCGCTTCATCAATCGCCTCATTCACAAGCTTATCAGCAAGTTTGTTTAGTTCGCGTTTTATATGGGTATATCTTATATCCTTAAATCCCATCGAGAGTACTTTTACCTCATCAAAAAGCGCTTTCATCCTCGGCTCTTTCACCTTGTAGATGCCATTCAGCTGCCTAACCACTAGTTCGCTATCAAGATAGATATCCAGCTCGTTTTTAGTAAATTCTCCAGCCAGATTCAAGGCCTTCGTAAGCGCTCTGTACTCCGCATCGTTATTCGTAGCTGTCCCGATGTATTCCTTATGTGTCTTTAAAATTTTATCCTGTTCATCATAGATAACGACGCCGATCCCCGCTGGGCCGGGATTGTTGCGCGATCCTCCGTCTGTATAGATTTTAAGTTTGTTGTAAGTTGGCATAATTTTTTTATTTTAATTTACAATAATGATTCTGTAAATGAAATCCAAATTGCCTATAAGTTACACCATTATCGTCAGAAAAAAATTAACCGCCGGGTTTATTATACTCCCGATCAAACCTCCCCCGAGAAAGACTAGGGCTAAAAGAAGGATCGGACCGTAGATTTCAAGCTGTCTCGTGTCTACAGAGTTGGGGAGAACAGCATATAAAACTTTTGAGCCGTCGAGCGGAGGAATGGGGATAAGGTTGAAAACCATAAGGACAATATTCACTATGATGATCGTAGTTAATAATTCATTGACGCCCGCCCCAAGATTGCCGAATTTTAACGGCACACTCAAAACAAGGGCGGTTACAATATTTGAGACTGGCCCAGCGATAGAAACGAGCGCCCAACCGACTTTTGGATTTTTGAAATTATTTGGATTTACTTGTACGGGCTTCCCCCATCCAAAATGAAATATAAGAAGCGCTAGCGTCCCCAGAGCGTCTAGATGAACGAGAGGATTTAAGCTGAGCCGCCCCATCAGTTTTGCGGTGTTGTCGCCCAAATAGTTCGCCGTCCACGCATGAGCAAACTCGTGAATAGTAACAGCGACGATGAGTCCGGCTGCCCAAAATATTAAACTGTTTATATCTTGTGAAAACACTCTCTTTAAGTTAAAAATGAAAATCTAAAAGTTTCGGCCAAAGGCTAATCCTCCTCGGGCGGAAAAAATTACAGAGTAAAATGCAAAATGTACCATAGCTTACTTTTTAGAACTTTTCATTGTCATCCTTCGATTTACTCAGGACAAGTTTTTTCATTTTGAGATTTTCACTTTGCATTTCTATTGATCTTAAGTCCATTCTATGATAGCATAGAGAGGTCGTCAGTTTCTAGAGGATATATGGAAAAAAGCCAGTGGCAACGCTCTATGAACTGTGAACAGTCAACTAATAGCTAAAAAATGTCCAAAGTTTGTCAAATCTGTAGCAAAGGTCCTGTTTCGGGTAATAACGTGAGCCATTCTCATAGAAAAACTAAGAGACGATGGCTCCCAAACCTTCAAAAAGCGAAGGTGTTTGTGAATGGCCGAGAAGTATCTATGAGGATCTGCACGGGATGCATAAAAACTCAATCAAAAGTTCGAGTAGCCAAAACAGCTGAGTCAGCAAAGAGCTAAAGAACAGAAAAAATGAATTACAAAATCCGACATTTAGTCGGATTTTTTGTGTCTGTTTTTCATTATTCCTAACAACTAGCAGCTGTTTTAGTACTTCAGTACTACTACTTCCGGTTCCTCCGGAAGATCATTTTTCGTAATCTTAAGCCGTTCTTTTTTCTCCGGTGTTACTCCCATCTCATGTAGAAATTTATCGATGCCGTCTAATTTTCCACTACCAACTTTGCCTTCCTTCGTCCCATAATGCATCGGAATAGCAATCCCGGGCTCTATCTCGGAAACTATATTTGCCGCCGCTTTGGCATCGATAGTGTAAGTACCGCCTACAGGGATAAGCAGGATATCTATGCCGTCCACCTGCTCGAGCTGTTCCGATGAGAGTTCCGACCCTAGATCGCCAAGATGACATATCTTTATGCCATCTATATCCATCACAAAGATAGTATTTAGCCCCCTCTCACTTCCTCCGCTATCATCATGCGCAGAAAGTATCCCGCGAAACTCAGCACCTTTTGCCTCATACTCACCCGGGCTGTCGAATACCAGGGGATCGCCCTGCACCGACTGAACATAGTTGTGATCATAGTGGCTGTGACTCACGGTCACAACGTCGGCACTCTGCCTTATGGGCGCATATCCGGCCGTTTTCGCATCAAAAGGATCGGTGATGACCGACAGGTTTTTCCCCATTATTTTAAAACAAGCGTGCCCCAGATATTGTATTTCCAATATTATTTCTCCTTAAGTTTACTTAGTTATTAACATTACTTCACACACAAACCTTGTGATAAATTTCTAATTTCTAAATCCTAATTTCTAATCAAACCCCAATTATTTAATATCTAATTTCAACTTTTTTAGCATTTTCTCATTGGTTATTAGGATTTCATTGAAAATTGTTAATTAGAAATTTTTCTTTCCGCCTCTTCTATCTTATCATACTCGTGGATTTCTTCCAGAATAACCGATAGGGCCGAGCCAACCGGCACCGCCAAGATAACCCCCAAAACACCAAACAGCCGTGCTCCTATAAGAATGGATATGATGATAAACACCGGGGAAAGCCCCAGTGCCTTCTTCATAATTTGAGGGACCATGATATGACCTTCAAGCGCCTGAATAACTACATAGAGCAAAATAACGTACACCCCTTTGTTTATCGAATCAGTCGAGGCTATAAGCACCGCTGGTATTCCTCCCAAGATCGGTCCGATGATTGGGATAAGCTCCGTAAAAGCAACCCATACCGCGAGAGTCAGAGCATAATTTACCCCAATGATTAAAAGACCGACATACGATATAAATCCTATGATGAGAGAAAGAGCTATCTGACCTCTAAACCACAAACTCATATTTCTCGAGATCTTCTTTAATACTCTTGTCCCTCTTCTTTTATAATTTTCCGGAAAGTAATGGACTATCAGTTTTTCTATAGCGTCTTTTTCTATAAGAAAATAAAATGCAAGAACCAAAACGGTGATAAATCCGAATATCCCGTTGAAGACCCCAAGAGCTCCGCTCAAAAAGCCGTTTACCGATATGCCCCTTATCTTGCTAGGGAGATCCCTTATCCCCTCCTTTACGGGGTCTGGCGCGTTGTTAAATATCTCTGTTGCTTCTTCAATATAGAAATTTCTGTTTTGTGAGATGGAGCCAATCTGTGTTAGAACATTTGGAACTACCGCCAGAAACATCAGGTAGACGATAAGCCCTGCAAAGACATATACCAAAAGCACCGAGATGGCTCTCGGAATTTTCCTTATTTCTATCCTGTCGATCAAAGGACTAAGTGCCGTGGATAATATGAAAGATAGAAGTATAAGCACAAAAACATCTTTTAGAACATACACCATCCAAAAGACGACTAATACAAGGAGACCTTTAAATACAGTAGTGGTTGATATCTCTATTTTACTGTTTTCATTATTCATAGAAATATTTTAACAGAAATCGGGGAATATTTATATCTAATCTTTTAGCTGGTTTACAACGATTTCCTGAGGAGCTGAAAATATCTCGGTTATAAATCGATCAAAAAGCATCCTTCTGTCGTTGTACTCTTCGAAAGATAGGATAGTGTAATTGAGCTCTTTTTGCATATCTTTCTCGAGTTCTTTCAAAAAAGGTTGAAATTTTCTTTTATCTACGTCCCCAATAATAAAGAGATCAACTCTATTGTTTGGATCCTTTATTAGTTTGCCCATAAGCGAAGCATACTTTATAACACCCATTTTCTTTAAATTTTTCGCAAGCTTGTTTTCATCAGAAAGCTCATAAGCGATTTTTCTAAACATGTTTTTTAGTTCCGGGAAAATCTCCATGTGAGGATTGGCCATATAGTAAAGCTTGCCGTTCTTTTTTTTGCAAGTAACGATATCCAAACTCTTGAGGTTGGCCAGTTCTCTCCTTACAGAGTTTATCTGTTCATCGATCTTTCTAGTAAGCTCACGAACATAAAAAGCCATCTCGTCATTATTCAAGAAAAGATTTAAAAGTTTAACCCTAGTTTTTGAGCCAAATAGTTGTTCAAACATTTCTACACCTCATTTTCAGCTCTATCTTAGCAGAAAAAAAACACCTTGTCCAGATAAAAAATGAGTTCAATCTTAAAAATTAGTTCGCGGTTCACAGTTGACAGTTCTAAACGCAATGATCTACTGCCGGCGTTATCTTCCTGGCTATAGCTGGCAACCAGTAATAAATATTGCTCTCATCCCGACTATCGGTGAGCAAAGAAAGGATGAAGATGAGTGAACATATGAAAATATGACTTCCGGAATCGGCTTGTTGTCATTTTTCATACATGAACGAACCAAAATCCGACCACTTTGCTCATCCGTTTTGTCGGCAGTTTTTGCTCCGCTTTTTGCTGTCAAAAAGCGGAAGAGATTACTGGATGCCCGCCTCCGCGGGAATGACAAATAGATTGCTATGTTTTAAACACACGTCCTTATGGCCATCAAGACGCTTTTGTTTGTAAATCATAAGACCTAAGAGAATCTAATCCCTACGACCCAATCTCCCAACCTCTTCCTTAAACTGATTTCCTCGTTCTTTATAATTTTTAAACATCCCAAAACTGGCACAAGCAGGAGACAGCAAAACCACATCTCCGGCTTTGGCTTCGCTCCTTGCAATTTTCATGATTTCTTTCATATTTTTTATTCCCTTTATAATCTTTGGCATTTCACTGCCCTTGGCGCTTCGCACTGCTATTTCAATTTCAGAAGCCATATCGCCGATAAGTATCAGCAGTTTCACATTATTGTTCCTGATAGCTTTTCCAAGATCTCTATAATCTGATCCTTTATAGGAACCCCCAGCTATAAGTATCAAAGGTTCGGTAAATGAATTTATCGCAGCAATAGCAGTTTCGGGAACCGTCGAGAAGGAATCGTTGTAATATAAAACACTGTTAACCACCCTAACTAGCTCCAATCTATGTTCAAGCCCCTTAAAGCCTTTTATTACCTTCCGAATACTATCTATATTTGCCCCATTTAAATAAGCGGCCAACACAGCGGCGGTAACATTTTCAAGATTATGCTTTCCTCTAAGCTTCACCTCCAGAACGTCTGTAATTTTGATTTTATTACTGCCAAGTTTGAGTACAATTTTTTCATTTTCTACAAAACAACCGTCTTGATTCGATCTATCTTTACTGAAAAAAAGTTTTTTACCTTTTGACAGCCGTACATATTCTCTTGAGATTTTGTATTCGCCGTTGGCTATCGCATAGTCCGACTTTTTTTGAAAACTAACGATAGGTTTTTTCGCATCCCTATATTCTTTGACTGAACGATGCCAGTCAAGATGCTCCCTTGTGACATTTAAAACCACGGCCGTATTTGGGCTTTTCGTAATATCCATGAGCTGAAAACTAGAAAGTTCGAGGATGACTATAGAACTTTTTTTTAATTTCTTCAAAAATGAGATAGCCGGTAGACCGATATTCCCACCCAGATAAACGTCTTTACCGCTTTTCTTCAGTATTTCATAGATCAAAGTACTGGTAGTCCCTTTGCCTTTTGTACCGGTAACACCGATAACCGGACAAGGACAAAGATCAAGAAAAATCCCGATCTGATTTATAAGTTGGGCACCGTTCTTTACGGCTTTTTTTATTTCTTTTTGATCCGGCCGCATAAAAGGAGTTCGGATAATGATATCAAACCCCTTTAACTTTTTTAGGTAATCGTCCCCAAATACAAATGTCGCCCTAGTCTTCGACAAATCGTCATAACCGTATCGATTTTCAAGCTCTTTTTTACTGAGTTTATCGAAAATAGTGATAGAAGCACCCTTATTTTTTAAAAAATCAAAAGTCGCTTTCCCCTCGATCCCAAACCCGATAATTGCAACTTTTTTACCTTCAAATTTCATAGACTTCTTCCGTCTTAATATTTAAAACCTTTTTTAAAAAATTATTCAGATGTTCTTTTTTTCCTGTGGTATAAAACTCATCTTTTCCTTTTTCTTTTTTCAATAATTTTTCATTTTCTAAAACTCTTTTCACTTGCCTTGCTACCGCCCCCTCCGAACCCAAGAATGTTATTTCTGGAATAAGTTTTTTAAATCTCGGCAAGAGGAAATGATAATGCGTACATCCGAGAGCTATAGTATCAACAAATTCATCTCTTAGCGGACTAATGGTATTTTTTAAAGTTTCATTAGAGATACTAAAAATGTCGTCCTCTATGGAATCGATGAGAATACTTCCGTCCGCGCTAAATGTATCTACTGCAGGACAATACTTATCAATAAGTTCTTCTTGATATTTGCTCTTTATCGTTCCATTTGTCGCTAGTATCCCTACTTTGCCATTTGTCGTTACTGACGCTGCTGTCTTCACAACAGGTACCACACCGACAAAGAGATTTTTATATTTTTTTCGAAGACTAGCAATTGTATATGCGGTAGCTGTATTGCAAGCAACAATAATAATGTCCGCGCCTTTTTCAATCAAAAATTCTGCGTTTTTGAAAACAATTTTCTTTAGCTCTTCCTTATTTTTCGAACCATAGGGAAAATTGGCTTGATCCGCCAGATAAATAACGTTCTCATCCGGCAAAAGCCTTTTCACCCCTCTGTATATAGAAAGTCCCCCGATCCCAGAATCAAAAATGCCTATCATATGCTATAAGTTAGTAGTTTCCGCCAGAGACGGGTCAGCCTTTGACTAAAGTTATTAGCAGTTAGCACGAAAAAATTATACCTAAATAGAAGAGATTTTACCACCTTGCTTGATCAACAAAATAGGATAATGGGCCGAAAATGTGTGCGATCGCACGCCAAAGTGGCGCACTGTCAAACGCAACTTAAGTCCATTATTGGAAATTAGAACTTCGAAACTCTTAATTGGATACTGCCCGCCCGTCTCGGTCGAGACGGGTTAATCGGATATTGGAAATTTAGTACTGTCTCTCGTCATTCGTAGATTCGTACTTATTCGTAATTCGTAGTAGAGCGTTTAGCGACCCATTATCTTACTTCCCAATCCCCTAAAGAAATTCGGCATCTGGCTGACCCACGAGAACGTTTCTTCTAGGGAACGGATGATAAGCTGAAGGATAGATTTCTCTTTTGTCGGAGTAACAAGAGTATAGTCTTTGGAATTTGTCGTGTTGCCTCTTTTGTCTTTAGAGTCGAGCCTAAATCTGTACGTAGTTGATGGTGTCAGTTCCTTTACGATGACGGTGTGAGAGGTGTTCAGCGTCGGATCCTCAATAGAAGAGTTTGCATATTTGTTGCCGCCAAGAACGCCTTCTTCATACTCTACCTTTGTGGTAGCGGGTTTGCTGGTAGTCCATGAAATGATGGCCGAAGCCGTCTCATCGTCTGTGCCCATAGGGAGGATATCAATCTTTACTTCACGCACTTCAGGACCGGCAGTATCGATCGGTGTGGCGAAGGTGAGGTCGGCGGACTTTGCCTCATTGCCAAACTGATCCTTGACTGTTATCTGATAATGATAAGTAGTATTATCCTCGAGATTTTCGAGTTTCGTCGAATGGGCTTTCGATGGCTCGGTTTTGCCTACGCCAGAGCCGTAAGTCGTGTCCTTGCCATATGCGACAAATGATGTAGCGCTGACGTTGGTTTCCCAATCCATGGAGATAGTATAAGACGTGAGTCCCGATGTTTTAGGATTCAATATCTGTGGCAGCAGTACCGCTGTAAATGAGTATTCTTGAGAAGTGTACTCAATATCATTAGTGTCTTTGCCTCTTACCTTGTAGAAATATTTAGTTCCAGGAGTCAGGTTTACAAGTTCGACGACATGAACGGTATTGTACTTATCGTCACCGGCAGATTGGTTATACGATCCAGCAGAGGTACCATAATCAAGCCAACTTGTCGTTGCCACGGCCGTATTCCAGACTATCTTCGCCGATGTTGCCGTGATGTTTTGCTCAGCAATGCTGGAAGCGTTTGGAGTTATCGTGAACTGCGAAGCGTCGTACGGCTTAGTTTTAAATGTGAGGAATGCCGTTTCAGAGATGTATTTATCGGAAGTGACGGAGCGGATCTTATAAGTATAGCTGGTGTCCGGACGCAATGCTTTGATAACTACTTCGTGATCTTTTGTAAGCTTCGGATCTCCCGCGGTCTTACTTTCCTCCGCCGATTCGCCTATCCTCGCTTCTTTCTTGTACTCGACATTGGAGTCAGAGTCGATGTTCGTGGTCCAATGAACGGTGGCAGTTGTGGTAGTGGTAACGTTTGAGATATTTTGTATAGTAAAGTCTTGGGTTTTTATAGTTCTTACCGCGACATCGTTGGCAAAGCCAAGGATATTCCTAGAAACTATTTTGTAATAATAGGTAGTATTCGGCGAAAGACCTACTAGCTCTACGTCGTGATCTTCTCCTGCAAGACGTCTTCCCCCTATTCCGGCGATATTTACCTTTGCGTTTGCGTCGCTTAGTTGTGATTGATTTGTAGAATAAACTACTTGCGTTTCTGCTTCTTGTGTCGCCGTCCACTTTACCCTCGCCGTTGAAACTCCAGTCGCTTCAGAGACTATACTAACGCTCGGCTTTGCCCCCGGCTTTCCTTCTTTTACGGGCGAAATATCATTTCTGGAAAGATTGGCAAATGAATCTTTCACGTGGATTCTGTAAGTATAGTCGGTAGTATTTGAAAGGCTGACATCCACAAAATATTTATTGTCAGTTTCTCCTGCATTTGAGAAGATACAAGAGTCTACATTATTGGCGCAGTTTTCGGCTTTTTCCACCACAAAATTTGCAAAATTTGCTGTCGTCGTATTATTATTAGGATCCGCCGTAGGATCTCCCCAGACAAGAAGGAATCTGTTCTGCCCTTCATCCACCGTGGAAGCATCTATCATCTTGACCGAACTAGCTTGCGGTACTGCCGGCGTCGGCGTAGTCGTCCCCGATGTCCCTGAAATATCTGAGAGTATGCCCTCATTATTTGAAACATCAAAAGCTACTATTTTGTAATAGTAGTCCTCGTTCATAGTAAGCCCATTATCTGCATAGCTTGCAGAAGTTGCGTAGCCGATATGACTGTAAGTTCCGCCGGAAGTATCCGCCCTCCTTACAGAGTAAGTATTTGAAGCCCGAAGTCCCGTCCTGTTTCCGGCATTTCCCGGCGCAGTCCACGAAACAGTAAGTGTCGTAGAGTTGGTACCGGAAACGCTAACGCTGGTAGGCTTTTCCGGAATGACCTTGAAATTTACATTTCTGGAAATGTCGTGGGTAGAGCCGTCCACGGCGACGCTGTCTTTGACCCGAAGAGTTGCCGTGTATGTGCCGTAAGGCGCAGTAGATGGAACCGTATAGTTATAACTAAATGTATAACCATTTGTCACGTCCTGGATTTTGGAAGTTACTTGGGTGACGGTTAGTTGTTCGGCAGAGAGAGCATCAACTATTCGCACAGTTTCCAAAGCATTACCATTGCCTGCATTTAGGTCGGCTTCTCCGTCGGCGTCTGTTATTGGAAAACTAAAGTTTACGATGTCGCCGGGAGCCACAGTATTTTGATTGTGGCCGTTGTTTGCAGTTATAACTATGTCATTTATATTAAATGTAGGCGCGAAGTTTCCTCTGGATTTGAAGTATATCCAGCTTGAGGATTGATAAGGAGTCGGGGATGCTGAGTCCTCTGCCTTAATCTTATAATAGTACCATTGTTGCGCCTGCACCGTGTCCGTATAGCTGTATCTGTCGGTTCCGCTATCATATTTTCCCGCTTCTTCAAAGTTTACTGTCACAAGCGCCGAATATGAAAATGAAGGATCGGATCCGGCAATTACAGGTTCCGTACCTCCCAATGCTCCCGTCCTTTGGACATAGTATTTGTTTGCTTTTCCGCCATTTGCAGTTGCATTATCGGCCGTGGAATCCCACGAAAGGCCGATGGTTGTGTCGTCAGTTCCTCCGGCGGTAAATGAATCCACATCCGACGGAGCGGTTTTATCGGTTAATGATTGTGATGTGGCGGTATTGTTTGTGTTGGTATTCCCGGCGTTATCCACCGCTTCTACTTTATAATTGTAGTTAACTCCATCAGTAGCAGTCGCATCGTCGTAAAGCTGCGCTGCTGGGGCAACCAAGCTTCCGTTTATTTTTGTATATGAAGGGTTGAAAGAGTCGCTTCGGTAGATATTGTAGCCGTCTATCCCGGAAACTGTTTCGGCTGCCTCCGGCGGATCAGCGATATCTGTCCAAGTAACGCGCACGGTATTTGTGCTTCCGGAAACCACGGTTCCTTGGATAGAAGAAGAAACGCTTGCGGGAATGTTTGGATTGGTAATATCGTAAATTATAGTATCGGTTATGACATTTGAGGTATTTCCAGCCGCGTCTTTCAATTTCATGTAAACGGTTCTGGTGCCTCTGGAGGTGAGCGTGGTTCCTCCGGCGCAATCGTCTCGAAGATCAAAATTCGCTTGGGGCGTAGTATAAGAAGCAAAACTGCAATAAAAAACATTATCGTTTGAGAATTGGACCATATTTGTCCCAGAACCTGCGCCATCATTTTGCGTCAGAACAAGATCGACAAGATACGAACTGGTTGCGTCAGTTTCAGAAGACATGATAACCGTTGCCGTAACAGTTCCGGTCGGTTTGGCATCATCGACTCTAAAGTAATGAGTGGTGTCGGAAGAGATCCCATATCCAACGTCCCTATAAGTATTAGTGTCTCCCGCGTCATAAGCTCCGTTAGTGGCTCGAACAAAGTAGTACCAACTCCCCTCGAGTCCCGTAAGTGTCGGCGTAGCATTAGTAACATTTATGGTCCCCGCACTTCCGACATCAGTTCTCTTTGTGAAGTCAGTGGGATAAGTCGGACTAGCCGCCTGGGTCATCCAAAGTTCATAAGTTACAGGTCCGGACTCGGGGTCGGTCGAAGCTGACCAAGAGATATCCGGCGTGGCATCAGTCCAGTCGTTATTGTCTGGAGAAGACCCGGAGATCGTAAATGCCGTCGGCGGAGTGCTGTCCGAGGTAGAAGAAAATACACTGTCGGAAGTGTCGGCATTTTGGGCCGAGTCATTATTATAATCAACTTTGTTTCCCACCGTATCTACAAACTCGACTTTTACTTTCATGTTCGTAGAGTCAACCGTGTTTGGAAGCCGCCAAGTATAACAGCCCGTACCCGCATCCGGAGTACAGCTACCGTTAGCCGCATTGGCGCCGTTTGTGAGGTTTGAAGCAACACTAGTCCACGGCGCCGCTCCAGAGCCAGAATAGTAGAGATTTACCGGCGTAGCGGAAAGACCAGATCCCGTGCCGTCTGTGATATTATCTTTGTTCCAAACTATTGTCTTTAAAGTTCCTCCGCCCCACGACTCACCGCCATTTGGCGCCCTCAAAGTATTGTTCGCCGGAAATGACACCGGATCAGAGATATTATCCCGTGGAACGATAGGCGCCGCGGTGTCGAGGGTGATAGAGTCGGCTATTGACCCTACACTTACATTCCCCGCATTATCTATAAACTGAGCGTAGACGGTTTTATCGCCGTCGCCTGCCGAAAGTGCCCAGTTTGTCTTACTCGTTCCGTAAGTTTCCCAACTACTCCAGGCAGAGCCGTCATTTGAAAATCTCATTTGGGAAAGACCAGAACCTCCAGTATCAGATGCGCTCAGTGTAAGATCAGGGGCTGTATCGCTGGTGTATTGTTCGACGCCCGCAACAGAAACTGTCCCCGTCGGTGCAGTTTGCTCGATAGAAAAATCAGCAGTAGCCGTTGGTGTATCGGAACCAGAGCCATAGCTCGTCCACCCCGAAACTCGGCCTTGGGCGTCTATAGTTCTTAATCGTGAATGATAAGATGTCCCAACCGCAAGCCCTGTTATGGTAGCTGTACTCGCAAAAGTAGTATCATTGTAATCGCCCTGTACCAAAAACCCGCCCGTTGCTGTCCCATCGAAAGCGGTAGCTATAGGTTTTACTTCCATTTCTATCTTTCTCTGATTTGATGTTCCACAGTTTGTACAGGTAAGCCCTATTGCTGTTACTTTTACGCTTGTTTCATTTGTCCAGACGCCTTCCGTTCCATTCGTAGAAATAGCAGTCGTCCCGTCAGATTTATATATTGTAGTATTGGCAAGTACCGGCGCTTCAACATTATCATAGGTTAATGTAATATCATTTAAGGTAGGCGTGCTTGAGCCGTTTGATTCTAAGCGAACAACAATATCTAAATATCTTGATCCTGAAATACCTGTAATGGTTGTTCTAGCAGAGCCATCGGAAGCTGCCTTACCTAAATAGTTGCCTGTTCCAGTTGTCCAGTCAATTGCCGCTCCATCATTACCCAATATCTCAGACCAAGTAGTCCCATCGTCAGAAGTCCTGATACCAAACTTTATCGCTTGGCCAGAAGCCAGGGCGGTTGAATTGGATGTTACTGATGACCAGCTGGCCTTTATACCTTCCCCAACGTCTTTTCTAAGCCCGACATCAGAAGCTCCCGAACCGCCGATATTACCCTGAGTTGCATAAACCACGGGGCTATAAGTAACCGCTAGTTTTGGTCTTAAACTTGGATCTGTCGTGTAATCGGATGAATAAAGATAATAATCAGTATCTGCCTTTTTGAGAGCTACTCCATAATTAGAAATAGACCCATTGTACCATCCCTGCGCTAACGAAGTTATTGACAAATTACCCCATGCAGAAGAGTTAAAAGATGAAGTTGCCGCAACTGATACGTCGTTATTTGGAAAGGTATAAGAAGACT
>PFMH01000083.1:18515-26118 GCA_002785325.1 bacterium (Candidatus Howlettbacteria) CG_4_10_14_0_8_um_filter_40_9
AGATGTTACTTTATATAAGTTAGCAGTGCCAGCACCCCGATATACGTAAGTTGACAAAGTAGCATCGGTTACAGAACTACCAGCTGGTATAGAGCTTAGATCAAACTGAACATAGGAACGAGCTTCGCTAGGAACAAAACATCCTCCATCTTGTGGAGAACAAGTAGCCTCTTCTCCAGTTTCCACTACCATACTGGAGGATGTGCCATAACCAATACTGCCATATCCTTGTCTAATAAATGTGTCAGTACCTTCTGACCCAGGTTGAAGAGTTGTCGTCCATGTACCATTTCCGTTATCAACTGTATTTACAGGCATAGAATTCTGCACTACCTTCACATCCCCGCTTGAACTTGTCAAATCAATATTAGAGCTAGTGGTCGCAATCCCTTGAGTTGTTCCGTTCCAATCATCTTGCGCTGTCCATGTGACTGAGTTTTGCCCTGCCTTTACCTCCCTCGGCTTGAATGTGAACATATACGGCCAGACGTTTTGCATAAATTGGAAAACAATGAAGGAGAACACGAAGGCCAGCATGCTGGCGCGATGGACATAGGAAGATACTGGGCTGTCGGAGTACTTCTTGTAAGTCCCGCCCCTCTGATAGACCTTGTCGTGAAGATAGCGGATATGGATGTGAGCGCGATAAAGAACTTCAAGAACAAATATATAAAAGTTTGTCTTAAAGATATGAAGTTTATTTAAAATATTACCCTTAGCTCTCCCCATCCGCCCTCCGTTAAGATCTATCTTGTTTGTTTTAAATCTATCTAAAATATGAATGCTTAAACCTAAAATCTGATCATTTAAATCTGTCTAAAATCTGACTGTTAAAGTCTATCTAAATTTTACCCCTCCCAAACCCCTTATGCAAGTATTTACTCTGCATCTACTAAGGGTCGGACCCTTAGTACGCTACTGGATTATTCTAGAGTTAGATTGCCCAGTAACTCCCCCGAGTCATCGGCATACCCTTCTACAAAATCCTTATACAAATTATAATCGCCAAAATCTCCTTCTTCATGTTTGGAAAAATAATCCAAGATATGTTTCCTTTTTAACCATGTAGTATCTTTCAATCCTAAATAATCCGCATAACTCGACCACTCATATTCAGAAAGTTTACTAAGGGTCCGACCCTTAGTAAGGGGATTCAAATGAATATAACGAGACAAATGCAAAAGATAATTATCCTTCTTGATCAAAATTGCTTTATACCTTCCTTGAAAAAGTGTCCCGACTCTATCATGCTCACTATTAAAGTACATCGAATAATTTGTTGCAATACATCTGACAAACTCAGTCAAATCCTTGTCACCAGTTTGTTTTATAATGAGATGGAAATGATTTGGCATAAGACAATATCCCAACAGTTCGACTCTTTCAAAGAAATTTGTCCTGACCATAAAGTTTTTCTTCCTCAAGTCTTCTTTATCAAGATTCTCTGGATTTTCTAGATATAGTTTTAAATAATATAAAAAGGTAGCATAATCCTTTTTGCTCTCAAAAATATCATATTTATTCACCCCTCGATTATAAACATGATAAATACCTCCTTTTACATACTCTTTTACAACATTTCGTGCTGGCATAATAGTATTATATACTAAGGGTCGGACCCTTAGCAAAATTTAGTGCTTTTTTTTGAGTGACCTGCGCTTTTCCATCTCTCTTTCGTATTTCTCGTGAATCTTCTGGTACTCGTCGTGAAGATTCTCCAATTCCTTGTCTGGAATCACCTCGACATCCACGAGTTCATTACGAGCCCCCCTGATCGCCTTTATAAGCTCGTCAAGCTTTAGCTGCGTAGCCATCGCTTCTCTGTTTTGAGTATTTTGTATCAAAAAAACCATAAGGAATGTAACTATAGTCGTTCCCGTATTTATGACTAGCTGCCAAGTATCGGAGAAACCAAAGATCGGGCCCGTGGTCGACCAAACTATGACTACAGTAAGAGCGCCAACGAATGCCCATGGCGTGCCGACCCAATTTGATGTCTTGCTAGAAATCTTATGAAATATCTCACGCATAACTAATATCTAGTATGTATTTTTTTGTTTGACCTGTCAAATAGGTAAAATTAATTTTATAATTATTAATTTTATAATTTTTAAATAATTTTTGATGAGATCAATATTTAATGCTCAATTCCTTATTTTTCACAGCTTTTAGAAATTTTGGCGAATATTAGGGTTAATTCATGAGCTTCTTTCCATAACTTCTTACATTCATTTTCCTTACATGGATTGGCTTTCTTCATCATCCTTAACCAATGTTTTGTTTCATTTGATTCTTTTCGGGAAATTTGGATCTTATTTTTAAAATCTTTTTTAGAGCTTGCTTGATTAGCTTCCATATAGTTGGCTCCTATACTTGTAGCCGATCTAATCAGCTAACTGATTAACGGAAAATTTATAGCGTTTCGTTCAAGCGATTTAACAAAATCTATGACAGCTTCTCCAAACTTAGCAGTCCTTTCCTCTAAATCATAGTTCATTTTTAAAATTTAAATCATTGAAATTTATTTACAAAATTTGAAATTAGAAATTAAAAATTAGTTACTCAACGGAAATATCTGATCCCGTCCTTACAACTTCTATCCAAGTTATTCCAGCGTTTAGCTCGATCTCTTTTCCATCAGAATTCAAATATTTTGTTCGAGAACCGGAATCCGCTTTTTTCCAAGTACCCTCAAACGATTTGCCATCTATAAAATACTTTGTCTTCCCTGATCCTATGACCTGCACTTGTGTATCTCCGCCAGATTTCTCGCTCACATTTGCAAATTGAACAACTATATTCTTCGCGGTTAGCTGCTTGCCGGTCAGCTTGTCGGTATGAGATTTACCGCCAACAGATCTTTTATAATTATTATTTATTTTGTCATAAACATACCCCACTTTGAAATCGAAGGATGAAAAGTTTATAGTAATACTTTGAGACTCCGGGCGCGTCTCCAACTTTTCGTCGTCTTTAAATATGAACGGTTTAGTATCATCGGTCTCGCTATACCCGGCTTTCTTTCCCCCTGCTCTTAACTTTTCCGTTGTCGAGTAGAGATTGTGCGGCGCATATCTGGAGTTGTCCCTCCAAAAGTCCGTAGTGTTATGGTTAAAGTCCAATACTCCTACTGTGCCTATCAGGGCCAAGGCATCTTTACTTCCACCGGCATGCGCAAATATGGCCTCAAGCTCCTTTGCCCAATAGACAAACTGAGTCCTTGCCGACCTCACTGGTCCAACTTCTGAATCATTCTCTTGGAAGATAGCCAAGGTTCTAGTTATACCTCCCTCCGCTAAGGTCTCATAGACTAAGCTGGCGTTTGAAAATCCCGTCTGCGATCTGGCGTCTGGATGATTTTCGATAACGACGGCTATCGACCTTCGCGCAGCCAATGCGGGGTCAACCAAAACACCAGATAGAGGAGCCCTTACGCGGGTTTCTTTTTTCTGAGTAATATTGAGTGATGGCGCCTTGAAAGGAAGGGGATCAGAGTAATTTTGCCAAACAAAAAAAGCGGACACGACAACCGCCAAGAAAACGATAAAAGAACTAAGCTTATGTTTTTTTAGGAACCCCAGTATTTTTCTTATTTTAGCCATAAGATAATTCTAAAGATTTCGGTCGACTTTTGCAACTTCAAAAAACAAAATCGATTATAATCCCGACTATCGGTGAGCAAATAGAGGATAAAGATGAGCGAACGCCTGCCTTGACTCGACATCAAGTCGAGGCAGGTATGAAAAGATGACTTCCGGAATCGGCTTGTTGTCATTTTTCATACTTGAGTGAATCAAAATCCGACCACTTTGCGAGTCCGTCTAGTCGGCGCTTTTTCCTACAGTTTTTGGCGTCAAAAAGTGGAAAAGAAATATTGATTCTGGATCCTCCTTCACAATGCTATGGGCGGGCAAACAAGCCAGAATGACATAGGGAAAATGTTTTTCAACGGTTTCAAGTCTAATGCAAAGTGAAGACTCCATTTCGGAGTCTTCATTGTTTTTAATCTATTCCCTTTTCTCGCTTTCACCCTGAGGGGCTTCTTCGCCTTCCGCCGCCCCTTCGCCTTCCGCCGCCTTCTCGCCTTCTACTTCAGGTATGACCTCTTCTACTACCTCTTCGAGCTCAGCCATCTCTTCTTCGCTTCTTGGAGGCTCTACGGTCGCTACCGTCTCTTCTGGCTCGTCTAGTACAACGACTCCCTGAGGAACCTTAAGGTCGCTTATATGGATAGCTTTCTCGAAATCGTCTAATGTTTCTATATTTACTTCAATATCGTGAATAAGATCTCCTGGCAAACATTCAACTTCTACTTCATTCTTATTTGTAATAAGCATACCGTCCATCTCACGCACTGCCTTCGAGTCTCCCGTAAAGTTAAGAGGGACCTTCGCAGTGATCTTTTCGGTCATCTTCACTTCATAAAGATCGGCGTGAATCACATATCCTGAAACGCCATCTTTATCGACTCTGTGTATCAGCACATTTTTATCGTTTTCGCCTTCTATTTTTACCAAAACTATCGTGTTTCCTCCGGCATCTTTGTAAATTTTATTGAACTCAGCGATATTCATCGAGATATTTACGCTATCGATATTTTTCCCATAAATAACAGCAGGGATAAGCCCGTTTCTTCGAAGCGAACTTACTTTTTTTCCGGTAATCTCTCTTTTTTGCGCAGCAAGCGCCGGTTTTACAGCAACATTCATGAAAGTAATTTATTAACTTGATTATCTTATCACAAAAAAGTTTTTCGTTCAATCCTTTTTGCGCTTAAAAAATATTATTTTGAGAACTTCTTAAAATCACCTCTAAACTTTTCTAAAAATTGGTGGAAATCGATAAGCTCGTTTGAAGATATCTCCGAATTTATCTTAGTCTTCCGTTCCTTAGTATCGACATCAGACATCAGGATAGGTTTTTTCGACATCCCTTTGCTTGCCATGAAGTTCATAGATACGGGCAGGTCGCACTCCCCGCAGACCATCTGTAAAAGAAAAAGACCTTCCACATGACCTAAAAACTGAACTTCTTCCACCTTGTATGCAGCTCCGCACGAAGGACATTTCATCATTTTTTGAAGATTTTTTAGCAGTTCTAAAAATTGCTTTGCATTCATAAAGTTCCCCTTTGTTTTAAGATTAAATGATAATGGAGATAAAGTCAAATGCCTTATTTTTACTCGCTGGTTTTGCTGTTTAATAACTTTTATCAGTCATAAAAATCCACAAATGTAATTTGTTAATTGTTAATATATCTCATGCTTTTCTCACCTTCGGCGTTATCCAAAATTCTAGGCGCTTCCCAAGCATCAACCGCGTTTGTGAGTCGAGACAAGGAAGAGAGCTCAATACTATCGCAACGACCGGAGACAAAAGCCACTGCCAGACCATCCCAAAATGGCGCCACAATCCATATTTTTTCGGTCTCGGAGGAAGAAGCTTTAGATAAATCCATACATTCAAGAAAATCCCCGCCCAGGCTAGCCTCAAAACAAAGGAGGAATAAACGGTGACGTTATGCGCCAACACCGTATCCTGAAAAGAATTGTTGAAAATAAGAGGCACCCAGGCGCCGGCGATAAGAAACGAGGCCGTAGCCCACGAATATCCTCCGGAAAAATGTCGGAATGTCTGCACAATTTTTTCAAAAAACGAGATCTTTTTCTCTTTCATAAAGTGGGTTACGATAAAAGGAAAATCCGATGCTCCCCAAGCCCACCTTCGCCTTTGAAGATATTGATTTTTAAATGTTTTCCAGTAAGTTTCTGCCAAAACGGCGTCCTGATACACGGGGATGGTAAGCGGTACCATTTCGTGATCTCCGCCATATCGGAAATACGTTCTCCAAAACTGATGCCCATCCTCCACTATCGAGTGAAGAGCCCAGAAATCAGTATCTACGAGGGTCTCTAAACTCTGGGTATGAGCAGCAAACGTACGAAGCCTGTAAGGACGCATCGCCTCGACGATCTGCCAGAAAGACGACCCAACCGCCGCGATCCTGTTTGGCGCCGGCGTATCCCAAATATTATTGAAAAGAAGCGGGACTGGTTGATACGTCTTGTGCTTGTTTTTACCGTCAAGCAGATAACAGTAAGTCACGCGGCCAAAGTATTCCTTGTGTGCGATATGGTCGGCGTCAAGAGTTGTAACAAGCACATCTCCATAAGTTATAGATTTCTGCTTATCAAAATATTCTTTGAACTTTTTCGCCGCAAAAGAGATATTGGGTCCCTTGCCCCTAACTTCATTTGGCAGATCCTTTGGATGAACAAAGTAATCCAAATATTTAAAATCAGACCCATATTTCTTCTTTATAATCTTGGCAATCTTCACGGCGCTCGGATATCTTTCTTCACATGCCAGGACAATCATGATATTTTCATTTGGAAAATTAGAGTTTTTTATAGCTTCTATCGACGGCTTAAGAATATCTAGGCTCTCGCTAGATATAGCAATAACTGCGAGATTATAGATTTCGCGCCAGTTTCCGAGCGCTCCGCCACCTTTTTGAATTTCTTTAAGCTCTAGGAGATCATGCTTGTCTTCGTTTGTCTCACCTTTCGTCTCAAGCCACCTTGCAAAATTATCAAGGTCATCTGTTTTTTTACACCTCTCAAGCCAATTTATAGACATATTCCTCTTTAGTCCGAAAAATCCGTTGAGAAGGTATCTGGAAAGATTTATGGCCTTAAAAAACCAGTAAAGGTTGAAAACCAATATGAAAGAAGCGACGAATATTGGCAAAAAAGGCGCCATAATTATCGGCATAAGAAGGGTTGTCCATGCAGCGGCCCCAGGAAGTATTTCCAAAAATCTTATAAAAATCGGGTTCTCTGCGAGATCATTTTTCATTTAAAAATTTATAAGTTTGATGATATTTATAGTTTCCATTACGAGAACAACTTCTGTCACAAGAGAAGCTACAAGGAGAAAAACGGAAGCGAGCTTTTCCTTTTCATAAAGCACATAAGCCAGAAATGTATTTACCAGAAAAATAACCGTCCCCACTATAAAAAGATTGTAAACTTTATAGTATGAACCAACCTTCGAAACTCCTGAAAAATTATCATAATTCAGCTGTATCAAAACTTCGCTTGGTTTCACGCCTAAAAAAATAATTACGAACAAAGCAAGGAGAAAGATCGCCGAAACTACCAGGAAAATAAGAACAAGAAAGTCTCTAAAAAAAGACTCTCTGGAAATTTTCTTTATGTTTTCTTGAAGGTTTTTTACTTTTTGTTTCATTAGAGCCTGTTTAAAATCTCATGTTGTACTGAAATTTTCAAAATTTCGAAGTGAGAATTATATAAATTCAGGAAGAATATCGAGATACTCTGACGGAATTTAGATAATTTGCAACCGAAATTATGATATTTCAGTCTGCAAGCCTGTTTCTTTCAAATTATAGCGGTGAGATTTTAAACAGGCTCTTATAGAGATTATATCACACAAATCGGTTTTGCATTTTGGAGCCGATGCCGGGAGTCGCCTGTCCGACCGCAGCTTTTTACAAGCGAAGGTGGAAACTATGACCTATTCTTAGAGTTTACCCCGCTTTCTTTGGAGCCCGGAAGAGGATTTGAACCTCCGACCTACTC
>PFMH01000083.1:26213-32329 GCA_002785325.1 bacterium (Candidatus Howlettbacteria) CG_4_10_14_0_8_um_filter_40_9
CGGAGAGCTACATCGGCTTTACTATAGATATCCGACTTCTGAATTCTGAGCTCCGATATCTGAGCCCTTGGAGCGGGTAACGGGAATCCTCGACTGCCATGGAGCGAGTGAAGGGAATCGAACCCTCGTCTTAACCTTGGGAAGGTCATGTTCTACCATTGAACCACACTCGCGTATGTCGGGCAGGGGATCCGTGGTGAAGCTAGCGTACGGACTTTATCCGCCTTCGGCGGGACTGTACTATACCCGCACAACTAAAATCCTAAATTCTAATATCCAAATCCTAAATAATTTCAAATATTTAAAATTATTTTGAACTAGATTACCAAAATTTACCAAACAATTTTAGCACATTTTGGGGTATAAAAGAAGCCGACCCCACTATAAAAGCGAGGTCGCTGGCACCACAAGGGGTTATCTTGCGATTGATTTTGGATTCGAGTGAGGATAGTTCAACCTGATACCAACCAACGGATTTCCCCTGGCTCTTGTAATCATCTGAACCACTTCTACGCTATTTCTATCGCAAAGTTCACAGATAAGACAAAGACCCCTGCCACCCACCAAAGGGTCATCGAAATCATAAGGGTTCGTCAAATCTCGAAAATCAACCTTCATCGATTGACCTAGTGGAATATCTCTTAGCTTATCGCCAAACAAACCTAGCTCCCTTTTCTGAGCAAAGTTAATCACTTCGAGAGACGACCTTCCCTTGCTGATTTGCAGATGAATTCTTACTTTGCCTTTTCCATGTAACTTAGCATTGGCAAATAATTCATCGGCAATATATTCTGCTTCTTCAGGGCTTAGGCCGATCAGTCGAGCTGCTGTCGCAACTTTCCTCCTGATTATTGACAAGTCACGATTACGAATCTTACGATGAATCTTACGATCGAGATCAAGTTTTTTTCTTAGTGCCGATGACATAATTTTCCCCCCTAGTACGTCAAGACTACAATCCTTACTCTCCCTATTCTCAATTTAAACCTTGCAATGCTTAAGTCAAGGGTTTTATGCTTTTCTGTGATTTTCCTTGAAAAATCAGTCATTTTTTGCTAGACTGATTTAGTCGAACGGTTTGTTATTTGTTATTTGTTATTTGTTATTCGTTTAATATTTGTTTTTTGAAATTTGTTATTTTCAGCTCGCAGAGTTGTTATGGGGGCGTAGCTCAGTTGGTTAGAGCGCCTGCCTGTCACGCAGGAGGTCACCGGTTCGAGTCCGGCCGTCCCCGCCAATAAAAAACTCAGCCTAAGTGCTGAGATTTTTTATTAGTTTATCTGCCGAGATTTACCTCTACTAGATTACTCTAATCTGATTTCAAAAAGGATTCTTTTAGTTCTTGACCGGGTTTCAAAAGACGAAAATCCTCACCTTCATCTTCACTAACCTTTTTATAAAAATCGCAGGTCACGCAATATGGTTTTTTTACTGCAAAAGTTCCATGGACTTCACCCTCACAAAAAGTACCCGTTACAGCCCAACATATTCTTCCCCCATTTTTACCTCCATTTAGCCCCCTTGCCTTTCTCTCTGTACTAGCAGGACAAATACAAGATTTTTTATATTAATACCGCCCGATTCTCTCCCGCATTTCTTAAATTCCCAGCAATTCATTTTTTTCATAATACCAGCTTAATGTTTATAGATATAGTAGTGAATAATTTACATGGAACATTTAAAGGCCCTTTTGGGACCCTTAAATATTTTTGAAAATCTTCTTTTTTTATCTGCCAACAGCAAACTGTAAACCGTAGATTAAATCTTTATATATTTATTCACACCATAGCTCGAGATTTTTTCCTTCAGCCAATCATTGAAATCTTTTGTCTTAAATAGGATATGGCTTGCCTTTATCTCATCTCCTTTTATGTCAGTAACCTGTATGATGTGATATCCATAGACTGTTTTTACCAGTTCGCTTACCGTCCCTTTTTTCAAGGCGAATGCGGCTTTTTCAAACTCCGGGACCATCTTGCCCTTGCCAAAGAATCCTAGATCGCCACCGTTTGCAGCGCTTGTGTCTTGGCTGTATTTTTTTGCGAGTGCTGCAAAGTCACCGCCTTTTTTGATCTGCGCTAAGACATCTTCCGCACTCTTTTTAGCATCTAGGCTCAAAGACTCATCCTGGCCAATCTTTTCGGCAAGCTTCGCCCTTAACATCTTGAGCCGGTATTGGCTCTTAAACTCATCCATACTCATACCGTTATAGTATTTATTTAGATTTTCTTTTATCTTTGCCTCTCCTCCGTTACTATCTACAAGATCTTTAAAAGAAGCATCAAAATCAGCTTGCGAAACAGAAACATCGAACTTAGCGGCCTCTTTCTGAATCACGCTTTCTTCGATCATCTGATCCAAGGTCGTCGTTTTGATCTCGCGTAGCTGGCTTTGACCTTCCTTGGTACCAAAGTCTACATTTTTGAAATCCTTATAATAAGCTCTCAAGACATCAACTCTATCTAAATATCCATTGTATGTGATAAATGAACTGCCTACTTTGGCTGCTGGAAATGGGATAATTCTCGAGACGGCTTTTGTCATTCCATTTTCCCAGCCTTTTTTGTAAATGCCGAAAGACATAACGCTTAAAAAGACGACAAAAAAAACCACGACTAGCGCGGCTATGACAAAAAGTTTATTTTTCAAAATCCCTTTTCCTATATTTTCTTTTTTTTCTGACATATTACCCTCTCTTATTTATTTTGTGCTAATAAAAGCATAGCAGTTTTTGACTTTTCTTGTCAACTTTATTTTTAATATTTGTCGCAAAACTGACGCAAAAATATTACGCAAAAATGGCGCAAAAATCCATAACCCTTGATTTTTATTCCAAACAATCTTTCCTATTTCTTCCCTTCACCCTTTTTGAGTTCTAAGATCAGTTTTTGGATGTCCTGCGGATCAGAAATATCTACAATGTCCATTTTTAAATATGAAATATTTGAACGCGGAAGAATCTTCACCGTTCCGTAGCCAAAAAGAGACCCGAAAAAACTTTCTATGCCGTAGTAGACATCCTCTATCTTATCGTAAGAGAGTTCTAAAACTTCTTTTGTAAAAAGAGATTTTTGATTTATGTTTATCACTCTCTGATTTGTGATGACATAGACGTCATAGTGCCAGATAAGCCAATGATAAAAAACATAGGAGATGAGAAATATCAGCCAGACCAATGACAATAGGCTCACAATCGGCTGATCCAAATATAAAAGACCATAAATGCCGGGAAAAGAAAGAAACAGCCCCTCGAGAAACGGAAGAAGTATCGTAAAAAAACTCCTCCTTATAATCTCAACTATTTCTTCGCCTTTTTGTTTTTCGAAATACATATGACTATTCATTACGAATAATATCCTTCTTCGCTAAAGCTTCGCAGGACAAGCAAATCTACCCTCCTACGCAAAAATGCTACGGCCGTACAAGCAAATTTTACAGATAGAATTTTGGTATCTGAAGTCTGACTTCTGATATCCGAACCATTTGGTGTCCCCACCAAGAGTCGAACTTGGATCTAGGGTTTAGGAAACCCTCATTCTATCCATTGAACTATGGGGACATAAAATTATCAAGTATGTGCTGGACAGGCTTGGACTTAAGGAAACCTCCGTTCCCCGCCCGAACGACTGCTTCATTTAGTCGGTCTGGTATCCGTTAAACTTTTAAGAGCAAAATCCACCCGAACATAGGTTACCTAGTATGTTTCTCATGAACCGCGCTGTAGTCGTAGATCTCCTCTGGCTTGAACCAATGCTCGATCTCTGCCTTCGCATCTTCGATGTCGCCGGATGCGTGAATTAGATTTGAAGTGCCCTTGTTTTTAGAATCAGAGTAGGCAAAACTTGTATGCGCAAAATCACCCCTTATAGTCCCCGGCAAGGCTTCTTTCGGCTCTGTTGTTCCCACCATCTTGCGGACTACTTTAACTGCTTCTACTCCTTCAAGTATAATGGCCAGCACAGGTCCGTTTTGCATCATTGCAAGCGTAAAATCAAAAGCTTTTTGACCTCGTCTCGAAACCATCTTACCAATGTTTTCATAATGATGGTAATAAAACTCTTCGTCTGGTTCTACAATCTTCGCGGCAACCATCTTAAGTCCTATCTTTTCGAATCTTGAGATTATCTCCCCCGTCACTCCTCTTTGCAAGGCATCAGGCTTTAAGACTATTAATGTTTTTTCTATCATAAATTTGTGATTAGTTGTTAGCAATTAGTTTTTAGTTCGGAAATAAAATCCGTAACCTAAGACCTAAGACCTAAGACCTAAGACCTAAGACCTAAGACCTAAGAAGTATTTTAACAAATTTCTCCTTATTTTTAAAGGGTCCGATGAGAGCAAGTGTCGGCTCTTGGGAAAAGACTTCTTTCGCCATCTTCTTCACTGATAAAAGATCGACTTTTTCTATCTTTTTTATCAGTTCTTCTTCTGTTATCAAATCTTGATGATACATTTCTCGTCTGGCATAAAAGTTAGCCCTGTTAAAACTATCTTCAAAGCTGAATGCGACAGAACCCTTCATCCGTTCTTTGGAAATCATAAGCTCTTCTTCCGTTAAGTTATCACACGCCAATGTCAACTCTTGCACGATAACCTTAACAGCCTCTTCCGCCCTGCTCGAGTCAACTCCCGCTTCAATCTCAAAATATCCGCCATCGCTATATGCTCCAGTTTCAGAGTGAATGGAATATGCAAGCCCTCTTTTTTCTCTGACCTCTTGAAATAAGCGCGAGCTCATCCCTCCGCCAATGATTCCGCTCAAAACGCTCAGAATATTATATTTTTCGTCCGATATTTTTAGTGCCTGATATCCCAAAATCAGATTTGACTGAAAGTTATCTTTATAGCTTACTTTTATTTTCTGATTCCCAATATTGGACTTTCGTGATTCCCAGCCTGTTTCTTTGCCGGCTTTTATCGAACTCAAATACTTATCCATAACACTAAGATAATTTTTTGGGACATCCCCGGCTACTGAAACTGCTATGTTTTTAGCGGTATAGTATTTCCCAAGATAGGTATGGAAGTCTTTTTTTCTCAAGCCTTTAATAGAATTGACCGTCCCGATAATCCCTTGTGACAACTTCTCATCGTCAAAAAAGACCTCCTCGAAAAGATCGTCTATATACAGCAACGGGTTTTCTTCATACATCTTCTTTTCTTCCAAGATAACCTTGCTTTCGGTCTCAATATTCTCCTTTTCAAAAGTAGAGTTGAAAACAATGTCATATAATATCTCAACGGCTTTGTCAAAATGGTCTGAAGTCGTCTTGATAAAAAACCCAGTTTGCTCTTTCCCAGTGAATGCGTTGTTTATCGCTCCCAGACTTTCAATGTCCTTTGCAACCCGCATCGCTGTTGGCCTTTTTTCCGTCCCTTTAAAAACCATGTGTTCCAAAAAATGAGAGATCCCCCTTACCTCTTTGGTTTCATTCCTGGACCCCGTCTTTACCATGAACAGAATAGCGACAGACTTTGTATCCGCAGATGGACTGCTTATCACTCTTATCCCGTTTTTTAGCGTTTTTTTTGTTACTTTCATTTAAAAATTATTAACGTTATCATTTTTGGCAGCCGCATTTTTTAGATGCGCGCTTATATACTTATATAATAAAAACAGGATAACTACTACGGTAGCAATGTCAGCGATATGGAAAAATTTCTTTATATCTTCCCAGTTTTCGCCCATTTTTACCCCTAGCCAGGCAAGACCGAGTGTCCAGGGGACAATACCGAGAAAAGAATAAAGCGCAAATTTTGAAAATTTCATCTTAGAAACCCCGGCAGGGAGTGATATAAATGTCCGCATAACGGGAAGAACGCGTCCAAAAAAGACGATGGCATCGCCATGGCGCTCAAACATTTTATCCGCATGATAGATATCCTTAGCGCGAATAAGTACATACTTGCCGTACTTTTCTAAAAGATGCCTCCCTTCCCATTTTCCGATAAAATATATAAATATTGACCCCAACATCTGGCCCAACACTCCAAAAAAGACAATTCCCCAAAAGGAAAGCCCGCCAGAAATAGTCACGAAGCCCGAAAAAGGCATCACAACCTCAGAAGGTATCGGGATGAGGGCGCTCTCCAAAAACATCATAGAGATTATGGCC
>PFMH01000083.1:32341-43967 GCA_002785325.1 bacterium (Candidatus Howlettbacteria) CG_4_10_14_0_8_um_filter_40_9
TTTGTGATGATTTCGATAATAATTGTACTTGTGAATTCAATCATAATGTCGAGAAAAAATGTCTTTGTCATTCCCGTCGGAGCGTCCTGCCAGAGCCAAAGCTCGTTCGGGCGGGGAATCCAGCCCTACTCTTCCCAAAATCAATCATTTTGGATTCCGGATATTGCCCACTACCGTGGTGCAATTCCGGAATGATATGCTAATACTATTGCCTTATTTCAACAAAGATATAACCACAATAACAGCCGCTAAAACTATCCGATAATAAACGAAAATATTGAAATTGTGATTGCGAACAAAACTCAAAAGAAACTTTACCGATAGAAAACTGGAAATGGCAGCCGCTATAAATCCGGCTATGAAAACGCTCGAAAAAAGAGATTCGTAAGATAGATCCTTCAGCTCATATACCGCTGCTCCCAGTATTATGGGAACGGAAAGAAGGAATGAGAATCTTGCCGCATCCTCTCTGGTCAATTTTATAAAAAGACCGGCCGATATGGTAATGCCTGACCTTGAGACTCCAGGGATAATCGCTACCGCTTGTGAGATACCTATCGTCAGGGCGTCAATAAAACTAATTCTTTGAAGAGTTTTTGGTTTGACATCCAGACGATCCGCCACAAAAAGGACAAGCCCGAACAGTACTAGCATAGAAGCGATAAGGATAGGGCTTCTGAAGGCATCTGAAGCGTACTTTTCCAAAAAGATTCCGGCTAAAACTCCGGGCACAGTAGCTACCGCTAGAAATAAAAACATTTTTTGATAAAAATCGCTGGGATCTTTCTTGGTCACTAGATCAAACCCTCCCTTTAAGATGTTTAGGATATCGCGGTAAAAAAATCCAACGATTGCAAGAAGAGTCCCGAGATGAAGAGCTACGTCAAAGGAAAGACCCGGGTCTTTAAAATTAAAAATCCAGGGGATAAGAACTAGATGTCCGGAAGAACTGATCGGCAAGACCTCTGTTATTCCTTGGATAATGCCTAAAAATATCGCCTGTATAATATTCATCTAAAATATTTTACCACAATATCCTGACAGCAGGTAGCTAACAGCTGATAGCTAGTATATAATTATTGTGCGACATCCAAATTAGAATCTAGTATTTGGAATTTAGTATTTAGAATAAGAATACTGAATATGGGATAAAAGAAAGTTCTGTTAAATTCCTTAGCTCCTCCGAATTCTAAATTCTTCATTCCCATTCTAAATACAAAATACTAAATTCAAAATTCTATGAATGTTTCCATCCTTATCACTGACTTTCTCGAGTACTGCGAGATCGAAAAAAATCACTCAGATCTTACGATCAGAAACTACGACCATTACCTAAGGCGGTTTTTGGAATTTGCCGATTCTGATGGTAAAAAAAATCTTAAGCCGAATCAGATTACGCTGGATCTCGTCAGAAAATACAGACTATTTCTGAATCGTTATACTACAAATATGGGCGAGAGCTTGAAAAAGATCACCCAAAACTATCACATTATCGCCCTACGCGCTTTTTTAAAGTACTTAGCAAAACGCGATATCGAAACTCTTTCTGCTGAAAAACTGGAGCTTGGCGATGCCGAGAAGAAACAGGTAGATTTTTTGGAAATAACTGAGGTGGAAGCACTTCTGGAGGCGCCAGATAACGTCATTCTGGTTTTCGACTCCGAGGCTCAAACTCGAGGAGCGACGGCTAGGAAGCCAGAATCAAAAGGTCTGGATTCCCGCTGTGGCGAGAATGACAAGGAAGGGAAGGATGAAAAAACCGATTTGATGCAACTTCGCGATAAAGCGATTATAGAGACTCTTTTTTCTACAGGACTGCGAGTGAGCGAGCTAACGGGGTTAAACGTCGATCAGGTAAACCTCAAAAGCGGGGAGTTTATGGTCAGAGGGAAAGGGAGAAAAGACAGGATCGTCTTTTTATCAGATCGGGCGACAAAGGCAATTAGTGAATATTTAAATCTTAGAACTGACAACTATAAACCTCTCTTTATAAACCTTTCGTCAAATACCGACGATCTGGATGAAGGTGAATATAAAAGACTAACACCGCGAAGTATCCAAAGACTGATAAAAAAATATTCCGCCATAGCCGGCATTACCAAAAAAGTCACCCCGCACATCCTCCGCCACTCCTTTGCCACCGATCTTTTAATTAATGGCGCAGATATCAGAAGCGTTCAGGAACTCCTCGGCCACGCCTCAATCACCACCACGCAGATCTATACCCACCTCACCAATCAAAAACTAAAAGAAGTGCACGAGAAATATCACGGGAAGGGCTAGTTTGGCCTAACACTCATGACGCCGACTTTAGCTACTGTCCCGATAGTCACACCATCCGTTACATTCCACGAAACAACATTGCTTCCACCAGAGAATAAGACGTTTGTCATAAGATAAGAATCAGCACTCGCAAGAGAGATAACTTCTGAACAGTCACCGGCGAGATACCTTTCAACCCGGACTTGCGTCGCCTGATTCTTCACATGGACAATCTTTATCCTATATCTTTTTCTAAGGGGTGGAGTACCGATATCGTCAGGGACGGCCCATGTGACCGGTGTACTTTCTGTAGATCCATTGGTAATACTGATTCTATTCCCATTTGTGGAGTCATATTTCTTATTGAATATAATGGCTTGATCTGCCACATCTCCAGAAAATCCTATACTAAAATTGCTATCTGGATCCAATATCTCAAGCTCTATCTCTTGGGTATAGCTACCTGATATGGGTATTGTAGGAACGGACGGACTGTTTAGCGGATTATTCAAATCTGAGATAGGATGCATTTGAGTCATGGTATCAGATCCAAAAGGTCTAGACCCAACAGTATATATCTTCATGTAGGGTCGAGCACTAGAACCAGTACTTACATTTTTTTGGATTTTCCTCGTTGTATTCCCACTTTTACCAGTGCTTTCTATTTTGAAAGTATCGGCTACTGGTGTGATAATTATCTGATACGTCGGGGAGTCTGGCGCTGAGTCAACGGTGCAGGCAGACATACATGGATTCACTATAGGAGATTGAGTTACTAAGTAGCTTCCTCTTTCTATCCCAGACTCTGCCGCGGCATAAGCGCTGATAGATCCGTCTATCCCCGTACTCATCCTGCTTTCTTTTATCATTAGGTTCGCCATAGAACCGGTGATTGCTAAAAGCACAGCGATAGTTATAAGCGCCCACAGTAAAGCTACTCCTCTTTCATTTTTTATAATTGTTCTCTTTTTTCTCATTATGTTCCCTCTAAAACTACAGTTGTCTTTAAATCTATAGTATCATACGAGGACCCTAAAGCTGGCGTTGCCGATTCTAGGATTATCCAGATTTCCAAATAAGGAGGGATCCCCTCCTTTCTAACAAACGTCATTCTATTTATTTTCACCTCGGGGCTTGTCAAAGAGAAACCTCCTATAGTACATACTTTATCGGTATATTTTTTTACAATAGTCGGGTTATCAGTTGCTTTTAAACAAACCCAATCATTCCCATTTCTAAAAGCTATGGACTGAAGCGTACCCGAGTCTGGTATATATATTTCCTCCGCGCTCCTAGACAGACGAGTCAGCTGTTCTATCAATGTTCTGCCGTTTTGTTGTACGTTGGTCATCGTATAAGCCTGACTGCTCAACCTTGAGATAGCAACAAAACCGCCAATAGCAAGGGTTATCACTATCACAAAAATAGTCATCGCAACTAACAATTCGACTATTGTCATCCCTTTTGACTGGCTCAGGATAAACCCTTTTTTATTTTTCAATACTTTAAATGATTTCATATATTTTATTTTCTACCCATTATTTGTTTTACTGTTACATCTCTGCCTGAACCATTTTTTGCATTCCAAGTTATCTTAGAAGTTACTAGTACTGCACCGGGAAAAATCGAGTCAGAACCGACAATATCCACTTCTTTTTTGTATTTCGTTCCAGCGATGTCGCTAGGAGATTCATCAGTATCATCCAGACCTATACAACTATTTGTCTTTGACCCCTTTTTCTCTTCGAGGTACTGCTGCGCATAGGCAACTGCTTCAGTTTTATCTCTGCTGTCCAGCATCAAACCGACAGCATTTACGATCAAGGTGACAACGCCGGTCAAAACCACCGCCAATATTGATAGGGCTACTGTTACCTCTACTAAGCTTTGACCTCTTTTGTTTGAGATAATCTTCATAAAATTACATTATATCGATGTTTCTCCGGTCCCCAAATCTATCGTCACATCAACGTCCATAGAAGCGGTTCCGTTTGAAAATTTTACGGTCGCCGTACCTGTCTCTGAACTTCCGCCACTACTATATGTAGCTTCGTCAGAAGTGCTTATGTCCCACGGATCTAGATTATTGATTATCCCCTTTCTAGCGTTGAACTTAGCAAATGGAGAGCTAAATATCAGATTGAGAACATCATTATCAGAATAAGAATCATCATCAACCGATACAGTTATCTGAATATTATTTTGTAAATTAATAATCTTTGGACTCTTTGTCAGCTCAGCTGACGCTTCCCCAGATGGTATCGGAGATGCAGGATAATAACTATCTAAACTATATTCCCCTGCGCCACTTGTTATGGCGACTGACCATGCTTTGGCTGATATTGTTTGGTCGGTAGCATTTGAAACCGTTATCGACTCGTTGGCAGCTTGTCTTACTGTTGACTGAAACTCTCTAGCGGCAGCCAAGACCTGGTTTTGTCTATTAGCGGACATCATAGCAAGAGCCCCAAGAGAAAACATGACAGCGGTCATAGTCATTACAACCATTATCTCGACTAAAGTAAAACCCTTCCTATTACCTAGAAATATTAGTCTACTTTTGGAAGCTCTATAATTCATATACATATTTCAGTCTCAATCCCTAAGATAGATTTTATAAGAAAGCTCTTAAGTACCATTCTACTACCTTGTCGCCCCAAAATAAAGTTATCCAAGTACCAGCGATAAGAAATGGCCCAAAGGGGATCTCACTTTGGAGTTTTTTCTTGCCCAAAATGATCAAAACAACTCCTACTACAGCGCCTGATATAAATCCAATGAACATAGCAGGCAGTATATTAGGAAACCCGAGAAGCAATCCCATAAGGAAAACCAGTTTTATATCCCCTCCGCCCATCCATTTGCCATCGGAAACAGTGGCTAGAAAGTAGAAAAAACCTCCGACTCCGAATGCAGATAGTAGCGGATAGAGGCTGGAGGCTAGTGAAATATTGCCATACAAATAGTTTGCCCCAATTGCTAAAAGCCAATAGCTTAAAGCTAATACGATCGCAGGATAAATTATCTTGTCAGGTATAATCTTGTGCTTTAAGTCGTAGACAAAAACAATAAGCAGTAAACAGTTAACAGTTAACAACAATACCAGCTTAGTAATGCCGACAGCTAGTAGCCAATAACTAATGGCTGAAAAAATCTCACTCCTAAAGTATAGAAATGTTGTCAAAAATATTAGTCCCGTAAATAATTCGACCAATGGATATTGCACCGAAATTTTTTCCTTGCAAAACCGACACCTTGCTTTCAAAAATACCCAGCTTATAACAGGGATCAGATCCTTGCTATTTAGCTGATGTTTGCAAGACGGGCAGAAAGATCTGCCCCCCAGATGTTTTCTGAAATTCTTAGCGCCTAGCTTTATTTCCTCATCTTCCCCCGCATTGCTTTCCAACCAAAAAATTACTACATTAAGAAAACTGCCAAAAAGAAGACCAAGTATAAAGATAAATAGAAAAAACATGCTTTTATATTACCATACAAAAGACGACTGTATCATAACAATCGTCTTTTTTCTCTAGCAAAGAGTTATTGAGCTAAAATGGATTTAACAGAAAACATCCCTGTTAAATTATTAGTTTACGATCTTATCACCTGTCATTTCAGTAGAACAATCGCTAGAATAAACATTAATTGTATAGCCTGGAGGAGAAACGACGGAAGTCACTATTCCACCTCCATTCGTTGAACAAGGTGTAGCGGAAGTAACTGTACCATAACCGTTTAAAGCTCCTCCAGTACCTGTAGCATCTATAAAGTTCACGCCAGAAATAGCTGGATAAGCCTTATTTCTTGCATAATAACCCTCAAGAGCCGTTTGGATTGTTCTAGCATTTGATCTATTGGCCGTTTCGGTAGAGGTCTTTCTCGCGATTTGGATAGCTCCTATAATCAGCACTGCTAGCACTGCTATAATCGCCATCACCACCATAAGCTCGATAAGCGTGAATCCCTTCGACTGTCTCAAACTAAAGCCACTACCACTTCCCCCTCCCTTTAATAATTTCTTTTTCATTTTTCACCTCCTCTCTTTTCCGCAGAACTGTCGCGAAACAGACGCGAGTATTTATAATTTTTATGTTACTTATAGTATGGGTTTTTTGAAAATGCTTGTCAATATCATAATTAAAAATGAAAACCTCAAAGTTAAAAGTGACAGTTAAAAAATAAAAATTTATCTTTTCCCTTTAAGCGTGATGATGCTCGAAGCTATTACGTTTGATATTTCTGTTAATTCTTTTATAAGATATTCGACTTCTTCTTTATTACCTTTGCCAGTATCTTTAAGCAGGGAAAGCCACATCTTTGATTCATTGGCGGATTTTAGGGAGTGATGGAAAAAGTTTGTAAAATCTTTTCTGGAGCTTGCCGCCTGTGCTTCTATGTAGTTTGCCAACACACTAGTCCCGCTTCTCAAAAGTTGTTTTCCAAGAACTCTGCTCACTTCAGTCCTTGGCAATGACTCAATAAATCTGATAAGCCTTATGGCAAACACATAAATTCTCTTCTTGAAGTCACTTTTAAAGTTTGCGTTGTCATTTTTCATTTTGAGATTTTCATTTTTAACTATTTAAAAATGACTTTCCCTAGTCCATATATCGGCATCATAATAGCAACAAGAAGCGTTCCGACGACCAAGCCCATCACGACGATGATGATCGGTTCCAGAAGCGAAGAGAAGCTTTTTACGGTATTATCTACCTCTTCTTCATAATAGTTCGAAAGATTCATAAGCATGTTGTCGAGTTCCCCCGTCTGTTCTCCCACGCGCACCATCTGACTAACGATGAGTGGAAATTCGGCACTATTTTTTAACGGTGTCGAAAGCGGTATACCAGATCTTACCTCCTCGGCAGCGTCCTCAATAATCTTTTTAAAAACGACGCTACCCACAGCATCGGATACAATCTTCAAGCTGTCAAGAAGCGGAACACCAGAGCTTACAAGCCCTGATAAGGTTCTGGAAAATCTTGTTATATATACTTTTCTCAAGAAATCACCGAAAAGAGGGATATTGAGCTTAAATGCATCCCATGCCTTTCTGCCATTTACAGTATTTTGAATGTATGATCTTAAAACAAAAAATAAGGCAACAAAGAAAAGGATAAGAGGGATGAAAAATCTAGATATAAAATGGCTGAGGCCGATCATCATGCGGGTTAAAAAGGGGAGGTCGGCATTAAAACTTTTGTATAAGTCTTCCATCTGAGGCATCACATAAACGATCATAAGACATACGACCCCAAAAACTACAGCAGCTATAAACGAAGGATAAGCCAAAGCACTCTTTAGCTTTTTATTCATCCTATAGTCTTTTTCCAGCTGATCAGCTAAACGCAAAAGAGTTTTATCCAGATTCCCAGAAGCTTCTCCTGAAGCCAGCAAACTTATATCGTTCTTGCTGAAAACGACGGGAAATTTAGACAGCGAAACAGAGAGTTGTGATCCGCCTTCTATGTCTCTCGCGATTTGCTCCAAGATAGAAGTGAACTTTTTACTTGTAGACTGTTCTACGAGTATCTGAAGCGCTTGTGAGATTGGAAGACCGGCGTTTATCATAGTCGCAAGTTGGCGGGCAAATAACGCTTTGTTTTTTATAGAAACCCTGTCAAAAAGAGAGAACCCGCTTTTCTGTTTTGTTATTATATCTATAGCGATCAGGCTTTTTGTAGCCAATACCTTAGCGGCCGACATCTCGTTTTCTGCCTCGATGTCGCCCTTTATGACTTGCCCTTCTTTATTTTTCGCGAGATATGTATATTCGAGCATAATTACTTTCTAGATAACCATCTTTAATTATTATTTTAATGCTTATAAAATGCTTCCGCTATAACTGACGCCTAAACAGTACGCCTAAACTGATGCAGTTTGCTAAAGCTTTCTAGCTGTATCGTAAACTCTTCAAATAATCTGAACGCCTCTGGCACCACCAAAATTTATAAGGTAACCAACTTTGTAATCCGTAGCTTTCAAATAATACCAGAATTGTTGAATATCATCTTTGGTTATGGTTGGTTTGCATTTTAATTCTATAAAGATTCGGTTGTTTATAATTATATCCGGTATATAGATTCCAACTTTCCTTGTCTTAAAATAGATTGGTATCTGTTTTTCACTCTCGACCTTGAGATCGTTTTCTTTGAGGTATTGTATCAACGACCTTTGATAAACTTTTTCTTTATGTCTATTCCGAAACTCTTTATAAACCGCGAATGCACCGCCTTTTATAAGGTACGACTCTTCTTTATATAAAAAATCCTTCTCATTCACTGCGTCCGTTTTAGCGTTTAAGTTTTGGCGTCTGTTCTGTGCGAGCGCTTAGCTATGCAGCAAGCGTTCCATCTCCTGAACATCTATCGCATATCCTTTGGCTTCCTCAAGAGTTATCCTCCCAGACTTCACAAGCCCCGCCAATGTCTTGTCCATAGATTGCATCCCGTGCTCTGCTCCTGTCTGGATGATGGCGTCAAGCTGATGAGTTTTCCCCTCTCTTATGATATTTCTCACCGCTGGCGTCGCGACCATGATCTCTGCCGCTACTACTCTCCCTCCGCCGATAGCGGGGATAAGGCGCTGAGAAACTATGCCTTGCAAGATATTTGAAAGCTGTACTCTTATCTGTTGCTGTTGATGCGGAGGAAAAACGTCGATCATACGATCCATTGACTGCGCCGCATTGTTTGTATGAAGAGTGGCGAAAACAAGGTGACCGGTTTCGGCGATAGTTATCGCAGCAGCGATAGTCTCAAGATCTCTCATCTCTCCGACAAGTACAACATCAGGGTCTTCTCGAAGAACGCTCCTTAAAGCTGCGGAGAAAGAACGCGTATCGTAATGAACCTCTCTTTGCTCGATAATTGATTTCTTATGCATGTGAGTATACTCGATAGGATCTTCAACGGTAATGATATGGACTGCTCTTTCTGTATTTATCTTGTCTACCATCCCAGCCAAAGTCGTAGATTTACCGGATCCGGTAGGTCCTGTAACAAGTACCAATCCTCTTGGGAATGTTGTAAATGTATCGGCTATTTTTGGAAGCCCTAGCTGTTCAGTCGATCTTATCTCCACGGGGATAAGACGAAGAGCAAGACCGATATTGCCTTTTTGATGGTAAGCATTTGCCCTAAATCTGGCGACATCGCCAAATGCAAAAGAAAAGTCGACTTCTTTGTCCTTTGTTAAGATATCTTTTTGAACGTCATCAAGTACAGAAAAAGTTAGTTTTTCAACGTCTTCAGCTTTTAGAGGGCTTAAGTCTTCAACAGGCTTTAAGGCGCCGTCTACCCTAAGCATCGGTGGCTTACCAACAGTAAGGTGAAGGTCCGAAGCGTCTTGCTTTACGACTTCTTCTAAAAGATCTTCTATTTTTACGGATTTTGTTTTTGTTTCAGTAGCCATGTTTTTTTTCTTAATTACTTATGAATATTATAATACTTCAGTTTGTATTAGTAAATCGTTATTGGTTATCCGTTATTGGTATGCTGAACAAATAACTAATGACAAATAACTATAACTATTACTTTATTTTAATCTGACGCATATCTCACCACTTCTTCTATAGTCGTCAATCCCTCCAACGCTTTTAGAAATCCGTCTTGTTTCATAGTCATCATCCCGTTTCTCACAGCTTCTTCGTGAATCTGAGAGGTCGTTGCTTTTGCGACCAAAAGGCGTTCAATCTTATCACTCATGGAGAAGACCTCAAAAATACCATTTCTGCCCTTAAATCCGGTGTTCCGACAATCGGGACACCCTTTTCCTTTGTATAAGAATATTTTTTCGTCCTCAAAAAACGGTAAATTTTTATAACCCTTATCTTCCGACGTTTCACCCTCCGATTTCTTCGGCAGTAGTGCGCCGACGGCTTTTCTTATTGCTTGCGCCAAGACGGGAGATGCCTCATACTTTTCTTTACATTTTGTGCATATAACTCTTACCAAACGCTGTCCTATAACCGTATTTACCGTGGAAGCGATGAGGAAAGGCTCGACGTCCATATCCAAAAGACGGGGGAGCACTCCTGCTGCAGAATTTGTATGCAAAGTTGAAAGTACGGTATGCCCGGTAAGCGCTGATTGGACAGCAAGCCCGGCCGTTTCTTTATCTCTCATCTCTCCGACCATTATAATATCCGGATCCTGACGCAGGATAGATCGAAGTCCAGAGGCAAAGGTAAGCCCTACTGCGGGATTTACTTGGATCTGATTTATCCCCTCGATATGATACTCAACCGGATCTTCGAGAGTTATGATATTTACTTCTACTGAATTCATCTTGGAAAGAAGAGCGTAAAGCGTAGTGGATTTACCTGAGCCGGTTGGACCGGTGGAAAGAACCATACCATGAGGCTTTTTTGACCCTTCTACTATCAGTTTGTATCCGCTCCCTCTTACCCCCAGCTGTTCCAAGGTTATGACACCCTTACTTTTATCAAGTAGTCTTAGAACTACTTTTTCTCCGAAGATAGTAGGGGATATAGAGACTCTGACATCGACCTCTCTTCCGTCTATCGGGAAGTTTATCCTACCGTCTTGCGGAACTCTGTGTTCATCAATCTTTAAAGTCGCCATAATCTTTATCCTTGAGACTAGCGCCGCGTGGATATGAATCGGCAAACTCATAGTGTCCTGGAGTATACCGTCTATCCTATATCTCACCTTTATGCTTTTTTCTCTGGGCTCTATATGTATGTCAGAAGCTCCTGACTTTACCGCGTATTCTAGAGTAGTATTTACGGCTCTCGTAACCGGAGCGTCCTGCATCATCCCACCGGCAGAAGACTGGTCTCCCTCTACAGAAGCGACTTGTACGGGGGCCGACTCAACGTTCTTCAGGGCTTCAGAGATCTCGCTGGTGACATCTTGGTACTGGTCTATGACAGCCTGAATAGACTCACTTGAGACCATATATGGGTTCACTCTAAAACCGCTTTTCTTTTCAATAAATTCGATGATCTGGACGTTGTTGGGATCCATCATCGCTACATTTATCATCCCTCCGGTAAATCCAAAAGGAACTGCCATGTATTTTTTTGAGAGTTCTTTTGTCACATTTCTCAAGATATTTTGATCGACTCTTTGACTTCTTAGATCAACATATGGGAGATCCATGCTTATCGCTTGGGCTTTTACGATCTCCTCTTCACCCAAAAGCCCGAGTTTTTTTATAACAGATTCAAATCCCTCCCCGCTTCTTGCGCTTTCGATCTTTATGTTATCGACTTGCTCAGCGGTCAGAAGCTTTAGGCTGGTCAAAACTTGTTCTAGTTTTTTTTGATCTTTGACAAACATGGGCTAGAGGTTAGTGGTTAGAGATTAGTGGCTAGGAGCTAGACTTTGAAAATAAG
>PFMH01000083.1:43989-45231 GCA_002785325.1 bacterium (Candidatus Howlettbacteria) CG_4_10_14_0_8_um_filter_40_9
TTTTACCGACTTCAGTGCTTTTTTCCAATAGACCGTCAGCTTTTTCACCGTCAATATATTTTAACTTTAGAGCAAATTTTATATAGTATTCCGATTCCGCTAAAGACGCTAGACTAATATACAAAAATTGGATAAATTCTTTCGTCCCCTTTCTAGTAAACCCTTCTACAATATTCGCGGGCACCGAAAGAACTGCTCGCTTAAGTTGGAAGATGAGACCATAAAGTTCAGACTTAGGGAAACTATTCGCGACTAAATATACCTCTAGCGCTAGGACATCTGCCTTCTGATAAACCAATAAATCTTCATAGCTCTTCAACTTTTCCATTTTATTCGCGCTAAGTTCGCCAGAAAAATACTGATTGGACTAACCGCTAACCGCTAAATTCTAACCTCTTTACCCTATTGAATGGGAGCAAACGGGTTGTCCCTGCCGAGATTGTCCAAAGTCGGTATACCATAGTCCGTATACCCCTCCACGCTTTCCATCACTTTGTCATATTTATCTAGTTCACCCTTAAATTCAACTGTGTTAACTTTAGAGTTTTGTACCGGCTGTGGCTTACTGCCACCTTGCATCTTCAAGAAAGTAAAGATACTGCCCACAATAATGACTAGACAAATGACAGATATCACTATTTCTTTAGTTTTCATTTTGAAGCCTCCTCTCTTGAGTAGGTTTTCATTCCGAAAGTTACCTTAAAACCGTTCCCACTAGCGTCGGCACCTATTTTGAAAGAATCCAAGTTTACGAGCCGAAGCGCTTTTTCCATATTGTCCAAAGAATTCTTTATAGATTCATAAGTTGAGGTAGTAAAGTTAATGTCATAACTATAATTTTTAATCCCCGGCATATTTACATTCGTTGCAGATGTAGCAGACGATGCAGTCTGAACCCCCGATCCCTCTTTTGCAGACTCCACAAATGCCCCGGTATCGGATATCATCTTCTCTACTTCAACAAAGAGGCGGGAAACATCTTGGTCTTGTGGAAGCGCCGCTAAGACCCTATCTTTTTTCTGAATAAGCTCTACTTCTTTACTCTTTAGCTCCTGCAGTTTTGTAAGTTTTGTTTCAAGCTTTTGCAAATTCTCTTCTTTTGATTTTATATCCGATGAAAGCTTCACCCCTGTGTTGTATTGAGTTTTTATTATAAAGAACCCGATGAAAATGCTAACTAGCACAGCACCTGCTACCATGGCTGCCGGATACATATAATTTTCTTTGTTTAGTTTGGCTACC
>PFMH01000037.1 GCA_002785325.1 bacterium (Candidatus Howlettbacteria) CG_4_10_14_0_8_um_filter_40_9
AGGCGAACTCGATCGAGCTTTTCAAAGTATGTCGGGAAACCTAAGCGGGACAGGCGAAGAAACTTCTTACAAATCCTCCGATATGAGTATGGTAGGGATAAAAAATGACAATCAGGATATAGCTGTTGCAGTAAATCAAAAGGAACCGGTTCAACAAACAGTTGATCAACAAGCAGCCACTACCGTCCCTTTGGATAGTACTGTAGTAAACCCATCGGTAGTAGATTCGCCAGTTGATACGCCCGTAGTAAATTTACCTGATGTTACTGAAGATCAAATTTCAACAGACAAAGAAAATGATTTTAAAAAAGCGCTAGAAGAACAAGTACAAGAAGAGCTCAAAACAACCGATTCATTTCCGGAGCACGAAGATAAAACTATGGCTGAAGTCCCAGAAACGGACTTAAAAACGAAAAAAGAACAGTCAGAAGATGAACTAAAAATCACAAAACTAAAATCAGAACCGGAGAAAGAAACCGAGAATATCAAACCAGTTATAAATGAAGAAAATATTGAGATCATACCAGAAGATATCAACCCTTCGAAAGTAACTGTGGCGAAAGACAAAGAAGACCTACCGTCAGAACCATCAGAAAAAGAAGATAAGATAAAAAGCCTTGGAGCCGCCTCTAAACTTTTAGATATATTGGAAAAAAATGAGAGCTCTAGAGAGAAAAAAGAAGAGAAATCGAAACTTACTGACACGCTAAAAGGAGCTGAAAGACTTATCGATATCCTTGAAGACATTCCCTTTAAAAAGCAAGTTAAAAATAATGATATCAAGAAATTCTTTGACGCCAATCCTCTAGCAAAAGAAGAAGAGATAGCATCTCCTTTGGATGCTCCAGAGATAGAGCTCGATAAAGATGATTTTGAAAAAGAAGAGCTCCTTCCAGGCATAAAAGAAAAGGAACCGGGAAATATTGAGTCAGAAAAGAGTAAATCACACCAAGACGATGACCGCTCACATCTTGAAGAAGAACTAAAGAAGTACAATCTTTCTAAAAATAAGATAGTAAAAGAACTAGATGATGTTAAAAGACCCAAAGAAGAGTTAGAATCTAAAAATATTGAGACCGAAAAGAACAAAAAATATCAGCATGATAACCGCTCACGTCTTGAAAAGTTGCTAAAAAACTATAATTCTTCTAAGGATACGGGTCTGCTTGACCTGAGATCCGACACCCAAGAAATCGGGTCAGAGGAGGATTTCCCCGACCTTACAAAGGTATTGGAAAACTATAAATTTTCTGAAGAGGAGGATAAATCAGAAACTACGCTTATCAAAAAAGAGCCAGAAATCCATGAATTTGACCCGAAGGACATAAAGATCGAGGCGGAAAATCTCGAAGAACCGGAGATTGAAGAACCAGCAAATGCAGATCCGAAGATTCCAGTCGACCCAGTTGATATCGTTACAAACTGGGAAAACGAAGACAGAGATTTTGAAGATTTTCAGAAAGAGGAGGATGAGGGATCAGCGAATATTGATAAAGACAGATCAGTAGCGAAACAAGAGAAAAACGTACCAGAAGGTGTGACAGTAGAGAAAAATAGTGATGATGCAGAAGAAGAAATAAACGGAATACACGGCTTGGGGGATAAGAAAGGTCACATAGATCATTGGCCGGAAGAAGAAGTAAAAAAGATTGACACTGAAGATTCAAGAAAAAAGAATGCTGGAGAACATCCGCTTACCAGCTATTTCAAAGAAATGCTAGAACATAAAACCGACGAAAAAACGGAAAAAACTCAAAAGAAAAAGAAGCTTAAAAAAAAGAAAAATCATAAATCTTTCAAGATAATATTTGCGTTCCTTATCTCACTAGGAATCATCTTTGGCTGTGTTTTCGCCGTTTCAAAAATTCCAAAGAAAGACTTTCTAACTGAGAAACAGAAGGCGGTTCAGACTTTAAACTTTCAGTTCGAAGAACCGAAATATCTTCCTGCAGGTTTCGTAGGATCGCTCCCCATACTTGAAGACGGTTCTTCTATCGAAGTTCCCTACACCAACGTCGGAGACAACGCAAAACAGATAAAGATAAAACAATCTTCGGTTTTTCTAACTGAAGATAAGATATTGGAACAATATATAAATAAAAACTCCAGTGATTATACTAAGGAATCTTTCGGGAAAAGTAACATCTATTATTTTGATAATAGTACTATCTTCGTAAAAGACAAAATTGTTATTTTCGTAAACGCGAGTTTTAAAATTGATAAATCGGAACTCAAGAACATAGCGGAGTCGATGCTGTGAAAGAAAGAACTCACATATATCTGGTAAGACATGGGGAAGTTAAAAATCCAAAAAAACTTTTCTATGGAAGATTGCCATATTTTGGTTTAAACAACAGGGGAAGATTGCAAGTAGAAAAGCTGTCCGAATTTTTCAAAAATACCAAAGTAGGGGCTATCTACGCGAGTCCGCTCCTTCGATCTAGACAAACAGCTCAGGCTCTGCATCGATATCATCCAAAAGTAAAAGTTCATTTTTCAAAACTTCTTCTAGAATGGGGGAATCCTCTTTGGGAAGGAAACAATTATTATGACAGAAACTCGAAACTTGTAGGCATTTACAGAGAAACACCGACAAAGCTTCATATAAAGGGAGCTGAGAATATGTACGATATTGAAAAAAGGATGGTCAAGAAAATATCAAATATCATAGAGAATCATCATGGAGAAAATGTCGTCATCGTTTCACATGGAGATCCGATAAGGATAGCCGGACTGCATTACAAAAGCGAATCCTTAGACGACCTTCATAACAAAGCATGCACCAACGCATCTATAACTGCACTTGTATTTAATGGCGGAAAACTTATACAATCAGATTACAAAGAAATTCATCCAAGGGCAGAAGAAACTTTTTGGACGAAAACAAGAAAGGAGCTGGCATGACCGATGAGAAATGGGAAAACACAATATCCATGATCGAAGAGAAATTTGGCATTGACGAAAAAAAAAGCGTACCAGATAACTTGGAAGACAATTTTGGCAATGTTTTTGAAGGAAATAAAGAAACGATAATATTTAAGGGACTTTTAGGAAAGATGAAGATAGAGCGCATCACGCATCCGCTTATACTAGATAAGAAAATGCACTATCACAAAGGCGCAGGCGGGACCGCAGAAGTGGAATATAAAGTTTCAGAAACCGAGAAAAGCCACAAACTTATTCCTTATCTCTGGGACGATATAACGGGCGATTGGAAAGAAATGGACCTCCCCGAAGGTACGATGACGTTCTAGCTGTCGACTGATGGCTATTTGGATGATTTATTAAACCCTGACCATATGATAGTTACCAATTAACAAACATTTTAAACTTTAAACTGTAATTTTTAACTTTTATCTTTCAATTTTTAATTTATTTTACTATGCAAACATTAAATATCATACTTTATAGCACGATAGCAGGGATATCTACTCTCCTCGGCTCTTATCTGGTAATAAAATACGAAACTTGGACCAAGAAGAATATGATATTTTTGATAAGTTTAGCCACGGGGATACTTTTGGCCACGGCTTTTTTGGATATCCTGCCCGAGTCACTGGAGCTCAATGAAAACGCGCTTGTTTTCGCGCTTATAAGCATACTTCTTCTTTACGTTCTAGAACAAAGGATTATCATTCACTCCTGCCACAACGAAGAGTGCAACCAGAAAGACGCAAAGGGGACTATAAGCATCATGGGTCTAAGCTTGCACTCGCTTATCGACGGACTGATAATCGGAGCCGGATTTAGCTTTTCGAACAGTCTAGGTATGATAACTTCCTTTGGTGTCATTATGCATGAGATCCCCGAGGGCATCAGTATATATTCCATCCTCTCTTACAATGGTTTCAAACAAAAAACAGCCTTAGCATATTCTTCTTTGGTAGCCGTAGCAACGCCTTTTGGAGCAGTGGCCTCGACTATACTTTTTAAAAATATATCTTCTGAGGCACTAGGAGTTTGGCTAGCATTTGCGGCGGGCTCTATCATCTATATCGGAGCATCCGACCTAATCCCGGAAACACACGAAAAAGCCAATCAGCTTAATGTCCTCTTTGTCTTACTGGGAGCGGGTATAATATTTTACGCAACAAAAATAATTTAACATTATCATCCATACCGACTATCGGTGAGCAGAGCGAGGATTTCAGTGAGTGAACGTTTGGAAATATGACTCCGGGTTTCACGCTTGTTGTCATTTTTCAGACTTGAGCGAACCGGAATCCGACACTTTGCGAGTCCGTCTAGTCGGCAGTTTTTCCTCCAGTTGGCGTCTACCCGCCCATAGCTTTAGTGAAGGAGGGCTGACAAAAAGTGGAAAAGGATTTATACATGAACAAATATAAAGCTATTCTAATCTTTTGCCTGCTCTTATCTCTCCTAAGTTACTTCATTATCAGATCAAAGAATATAAATATAGCATCTTTGTCCAACTTTAGCTTCGGCCTAAAACAAACGGGTATTTTAGACGATAAAGCTCAAGAGATGGAGGCGGATGGCAAGATAGTAATAACAGAGGTAGAGCTGAATACTCTGCTAAAGCCATATGCGAAGACCATTCAAAATTTTCATGTTGATATCACTCCTCTGGATATCAAAGCATCGGGAGAAACGATGTTTTCCACAAAAGCTTCTCTAAATGTCGTACTTACGATAAAGGCAACGGAAGGTAAACTTTCCTATCAGATCAAACAAATAAATCTTGGCAATATCCAAGCTCCCAAAGCTATTACGGATAAAATAATCGATGGAGCAAATAAAGAGCTCGAGAAACAAGTAAATCAGAAGATAACTGTCGAGAAAGTAGAGCAAGACGAAGACAAGATAACAATCTATGGGAAAATAAAGTAATAGTCAAGAAACTTTGCACTTGTAGGCATAAAAATGTATAATAGTATTGTTTTTAAAAATAACTAGAGCCGGTATCATTTTTACTATCGGTCAAAAGAAGGGAACAAAAGATGAAATATAAAGCACAAAGAGTAGGAGTTTTTGTAGACGTTCAAAATCTTTACTACTCGGCAAAAGCTCTTTACGGGGCGAAAGTAAATTTTGGAGAAATACTAAAAACCGCCATAGCGGATAGAATCCCAATAAGAGCCATAGCTTATGCCGTAAAAGCAGAGATGCCGGAAGAGCAGAGTTTTTTTGACGCGCTTGAAAAACTCGGATATGAAGTTAAGACGAAAGATCTTCAGATTTTTGCATCCGGACAAAAAAAGGCAGACTGGGATGTGGGTATTGCTATTGATATATTAAAAATAGCGCCAAAACTAGACACTATAGTCCTTTGCGCCGGTGATGGAGATTTCACTCTTTTACTTGAGCACGCTAAAGCCGAAGGATGTCGAGCGGAAGTTATATCCTTTGGGAGAAGCACGTCGGCAAAGCTCCTAGAACAAGCTGACGACTATACTGACATGGACCTCGACTACAAAAGGTATACCTTAAAGCCAATCACAAACAGAAAACCTAAGCCTGATAAAGACAAGGAATCCCTTTAGAGGCTCTTTAAGCTTGAGACACCAAGACGGAGACAAAGATCGTGGCGGCTATCACCACAAGTCCCCAGACATCATAGCGAAATCTCACGATTTCCTTTTCTAATTTTTCCGAAAACTGATACATCATAATGTAAATATATTGGTTATCGTCTCAGATTACCTTATTCATTCAAACGAAAATCCAATAATTTTATTGGAATAACTAACAAAAGAAGATATAATATTTTTTGATTAACTAAAACGTTTTTAAATCGAACCATGAAAAAGAAAAGTCTTATTTACATATTGAGCACAGTTTCTCTTGTAGTCATAACCTCTGGCATAAGCGGCGCTTTTGGCCATAAAATAGGAAAACAAGAAGGAGCACTAGAAAAAAATGCAGCCGTTAAAGGCGTAGAGTACGACCTTAGAGAGAAGCTGTCCGAAGACGCTCTAGGTAAAGCGCAAGAGGTAGTAAATAAAGATACAGAGAACATAGACGGCCAAAAAACTATAAAAAGTTTTTATGAAAGTATAAATGAAGGAAAATACGAGGAAGCATGGTCTCTTTTATCACCTGATTATCAAAAGGACTTAAAAAGTATAAGCAGTTTCAAGTCGAGTTATAGAAATATCAAATCTGCGACGTTGAAAGACCTTGAGTTTAGGACTTCCAGCACATCATCAGAGGTGGATGCTGTTACACTAGATATGAGCTATATCACTCAAACTTCTAGTCAAAAAGACGGTGAAAAATCTTTTTATATAAATACCGTGGGCTCAAACGACAAATGGCTCATAGATGAGATCTCTGAAAAATAATAGCCAATAGATTTAAATCTTATCCTGTTTACGCTATAATATTGTTATGATAAAAATTCGCACTCGCATAGCACCAAGCCCGACGGGGAAATTTCATATCGGTACGGCCCGTACCGCTCTTTTTAATTATTTATTTGCCAAGAAAAATAGCGGTGATTTTCTCTTGCGCTTCGAAGATACTGATAGGGAAAGATCAACTAAGAAATTTGAAGACGATATCCGAGAGGGTATGAAGTGGCTGGGGATGGATTGGGACGAAGAATATAAGCAGATGGACCGTTTGGATATTTATAAAAAATATGCCGAAGAACTCATAAAAAAAGAAATTTCTTATGAAAAAGACGGGGCGATCTGGCTCAAGATCCCAAAAGACAAAAAAATAAAATTCAAAGATTTGATCCGCGATGAGATAGAGTTTGACATGAAAGAGTTTAATGATTTCGTGATCGTAAAGTCGGATGGCATCCCTACATTTTATTTCTCAAATGTCATCGACGACTTTGATATGAAAATATCGCACGTGATAAGAGGTGAAGATCACATTACCAATACACCAAAACAGATACTGATAGCCGAAGCGCTTGGATTCGCCCTACCAATTTACGCCCACATCCCGCTAATTTTAAATCCTGATAAATCAAAACTTTCTAAAAGGAAGAATCCAGTAGCCGTTACAGATTACAAAGACAAAGGTTATTTGCCGGAAGCGATCATAAATTTCCTTGCGCTTCTTGGCTGGAATCCAGGGGATGAAAGGGAATATTTCCCATTAGATGAATTAATCAAGAATTTTTCGCTAGAGCGGGTTCAAAAAAGCCCGGCAGTATTTGATATTGAAAAGTTAAACAACATAAACTCACACTATATCAAGGTTCTCTCCCTTGATAGACTTACCGTCGAAATAAATAAATCTTCTAAAGAAGCGAAGAAGTCTAACCCTGAATTTTTGGCTAAAATCATTAGCTTAACTCAAGAAAGATTGAGACATTTCAGCGAATTTGACGAACTCACAGATTATTTCTTTGAAGAAAAGGATTATGACCCAAAGATTTTGATATTTAAAAAAAGCGACAAAGATAAAACTATTAAGGGTCTCACCCTTAGTAAAGACATATTGGAAAAAACAGAAAAAGAATGGGGAAGCGTAGAAAAACTAAACGAACTTCTAGCGAAAGTCGTCGCAGAAAATGATCTCGATAACGGCGATGTTTTTTGGCCGGTACGAGTTGCCCTTTCCGGACTTGAAAAAAGCCCATCACCAACAGAACTTCTCTGGGCTTTAGGAAAAGAGGAGTCGCTAAAACGGCTCGGGGAAGCA
>PFMH01000013.1 GCA_002785325.1 bacterium (Candidatus Howlettbacteria) CG_4_10_14_0_8_um_filter_40_9
TAAGCAAGCATTTTCCACAAATTTCATAATAATTAACAGAACTATTATGTTGCCATTTTGGCAAGCGATCGCTTGCCAAAGTGGCAACGATGAGTAAAGTATTACAAAAGTAGATATCTCCTCAGTCGTAAGTCTCAGTTTAACACTAGTTGTATATATAAAATGCGCAATTGCGCATTTTAGAAACATCTGTTACTGCTACTCAACATTATACCTTCAACATTCTACTTTAATTTGCACGCCTCTTCCGTTAAAATAAAGACAACAGTTATTTTAAAAGAGAGGGTAAATGAAAATAAAAAACGACGTACTAAAAGAGATCCTCGTCGCGTATAAAACGCTCCCAGAGGAAAAGATCGATACAGCGGTGTCCGCCTCTAAACAAAGCGGTACCCCTCTCTTGCAAGTTCTCATAAATAAAAAATATTTGACGGAAAAAGAGATCTACGAGGTTTTTGCAAAATATCTAAAGATCCCTTTTGTCGATCTGGATGATGTCCAAGCGCCAAAAGAACTCCTAGCCAAACTGCCGGAAAAAGTCGCTCAAAAATACAAGGCGGTAGTCTATGGAGAAGACAACGGCCACCTCATGATCGCCATGGAAGACCCTAGCGATTTCCAATCGGTGCAGTTTATAGAAAAGATACTTGACTACAAGATACAAATCCACCTGGCTTCTCCCAAGGGGATCTCCACCGTCCTCGAACAGTACAAGGGCGGTCTTTCTACCGAGATCACAAAAGCAATGAAATCCGATGAAGAGGAGGAAGGGAAAGAAGAGCTCAAGGGCGAAGAGTTACAAGAAGACGTGAAAGAAATTGTCGAGGAAGCGCCGGTCGCCAAAGCGATCAATATCATCCTTGAATATGCCGTAAACTCTAGAGCTTCAGATATCCACATCGAACCAAGAGAAGGATATGTCCATATCAGATTTCGAATTGACGGCGTCCTAAGAGACACTATGAGTTTACCGACTCAGATCCTTTCTTCCCTTGTCTCGAGGATCAAGATATTGTCAAACTTGAGGATAGATGAACACCGCATCCCCCAAGATGGTCGTATCAAGGTAGATGTCGGCGGGAAAAAAATAGCCCTCCGTGTTTCTACTTTACCGATAATGGACGGAGAAAAGGTGGTAATGAGAATATTGGACGAAGGAACTCGAGCGGCGACGATAGAAGAGCTCGGCTTTAAAGGCGCGGCCATGGATATCATAAAGAAAAGCTTAAAAAAACCCCACGGTATGACCTTAGTCACCGGTCCTACCGGCTCCGGAAAATCCACTACACTTTACAGCCTCCTAAGCAGTCTAAATACCATAGGGGTAAATATTTCCACCGTTGAAGATCCGGTAGAATACAGAATACAAGGAATAAACCAAACTCAAGTCAATCCAAAGGTCGGTATGACTTTTGCTTCGGGGCTCCGAGCGCTCCTTCGTCAAGACCCTGACGTCATCATGGTGGGAGAGATCCGAGATGCAGAAACGGCAGAGATGGCTATCCATGCAGCTTTGACCGGGCATATCGTCCTTTCAACCCTTCATACCAACAACGCCTCCGGTACTCTACCCAGACTTTTGGATATGGGTTCGGAACCGTTTCTTATCGCCTCGACCGTAAACTGCGTTATAGCTCAGAGACTAGTCAGGAAAGTCTGTCCGCACTGCAAAGAGGCATACGCTCCAACCGAGGAGGCCATAACGGAGCTCAAAAAAGATTTTGGTCTTACAAAAATGTTTCTCGGTTCAAAACCCGAAAAAGAAAAAGGGAAACAACCGGTGTCATCAACCGAAAGAAAGATTATGCCTTCGCATGAGATAAGTTTAGAAAAAAAGTCTATATTAACAGAGATTGCAGAGGATCCCACTATCCTAAACAGAGGTATCAAAGAAACTGATAAATCCCATCCTAAAACTTCACATTCACTCGATATTGTCCTTTACCGCGGAAAAGGCTGCAGTAAATGCGAGCAAACCGGATACCTGGGACGTATGGGTATTTTCGAAGTTTTGGAAGTCAACGATGAGATCGGAGACATGATAATAAAGAGGGTTTCATCGGAAGAGATGGAGAAAAAATCCATAGAAAACGGCATGCTTACCATGCAACAAGACGGTTTCTTAAAAGCATTAGAGGGATTTACCACGGTGGAAGAGGTTATAAGGGTCACTAAAGATTAAAATAAAACTGCTTTATATAACAGATTTTGCTACAATGTCTTAAGACTCAAATAACAATATCCAAATGTCAAAATTTCTATACACAACCAAAGACAAGAAGGGAGAGGTAGAAAAAGGAGAGATCGACGCCTCATCCAAGATAGAAGCCTCGGAACTTTTGAGCAAGAGGAATCTGATCCCCTTATCTTTAGTCCCTGTTTCCGAAAGCAAGTTCAGCCTTTCTGCCATAAATGCCTTGGCCCCTATCCCCGCTACTGAAAAAGTAATCTTTGCGCGGGAGCTTGCTACACTCGTCAATGCCGGCATTCCTCTATCCCAATCACTTCGTATATTGGAAAAACAGACTACCAATGCGTTGATGAAAAAGATCCTCTCACATATAGTAAAAGACGTCGAGGGAGGTACAACCTTGTCCGAAGCATTGGCTAAACATCCGAAAGCCTTTAGTCCGATATTTGTAAATATGGTCCATGCAGGTGAAGTCGGCGGTATCCTAGACGAGACACTCCTTAGGATCGCGGATCAGGTAGAAAAAGACCACGAGCTTATCTCTAAAATAAGAGGGGCAATGATGTATCCCGCTGTTATTTTCATCGCCATGAACGGCGCCGTTACCTATATGATGATCAGTATCATCCCGCAACTCGCTTCTATGTTTGAAGAGATGAATGCCGAGCTCCCAATCTCCACAAAATTTTTGATTCTAGTAAGCAAACTCATCACAACTTATGGGCTTATCACTTTCCCACTCGCTATCGCGACAATATTTTTTATCAGATATGTCATAAAAAATGTCTATGTTGTTAGGAAAAAGTTTCACAAGTTGATATTGAAGACTCCCATTATCGGGAAGACAGCTAAGAAAATGAATATAACCAGATTTTCCAGAACTTTTGGCGCTCTGATGGCGAGCGGTATTTCTATAGTTGAGACTTTAAATATCATTGCGGACGCTACTCCAAACATATTATTCAAAGAAGAGATCCGTGATGCCGCCGTTAAGGTCAAGGACGGAAAACAGCTCGGAGAAATTTTTGAAAAAAGCAAAAATTTTCCCGTCCTCGTCTCCCAGATGATCTCAGTCGGAGAAGAAACAGGAACACTCTCCGAAATCCTCATAAAAGTTGCCGAATTTTACGACAAGGAGCTCGATAACACCATAAAGAATATGACAAGCCTTCTCGAACCAGTGATGATGCTTATGATTGGTAGCATGATCGGTTTTATAATGATCTCGATCATAACACCGATTTATCAGTTGACAAATATAATGTAACGGTTAGAATATCGAGCCCCTTGACACCAGCGGACCATAACCAATATAATGTCAGTAAAGATTCAAATACTAATAGCTTCGGCGAAAAGCTGATGGCTAATATAGAAAGGAGGTGAAAAATGTTACAAAGACTAAAGAATCAAAAAGGATTTACGTTAATAGAACTTTTGATCGTTATCGTTATTATCGGTATCTTGGCTGGTATAGTTATCGGACTTACCGGAGCAAGCGCTAGGAAAAAGGCAAGCGACGCTCAGGCAAAAGCAGATATGCACGAGTTGCAAAATGCTCTTGAGCAGTCATTCGTTGACAACGGTGTTTACCCTACAGACCTAGCTTCTATCGGTTCACAATATTTGGCTACTCCGAAAGTTGCTCCTGTAGGAGACTATGTATATGTGACTGGTGGTACAACATACACGTTGTCCTACACTCTACAAAACGGTGATGATTCAGGACCAAACGCAATTGGCGCGCCAAATGCAGTATATACCCTGACTCAGAAACAATAATCGCTTTTTGCGAAAACAAAGGCTCCCTTTTTAAGGGAGTTTTTGTTTTGCAACGATTTTGGTATATAATTAAGAATATATTACCGGCATCAAATAATGATCTTAAGATGAATTTGCGTCAAAGAAGGAATTTTACAAATCACAATGGCTTTACCTTGATCGAGCTTTTGATTACCCTTATTTTCTTCACCGCCATTATCTCCGGCATCATCCCCTTGCTTACCAAGGCGATCTCAGTCAATAAAAATTCAAAGAATAAACTCTATGCTTACCAAGCTGCGAGTTCTGAGATAGAAAATATGAGAAATACTGATTACGACAGTATCGCATCTCATAACTTTTCTGTTAGCGGTGTATCCGGCGCGCAAGGAACCGTGACCGTGACCGACGTTATCGACGGCTCGGCACAAACAGGGATACTAAAAGCAACTGCTACCGTTTCATGGACATTCAAAGACAAAAATGAGAATGTGGATATTGTTACTTATTTTGCCCAGAAGGGAATGAATCAATGATGACCCGGAAATCGAGAAACATAATCAGCCTTGCCCAACATTATTTAAATTCTAAAAAGAGCAATCAAAAAGGATTGACCCTGATAGAACTTCTGATTTCCATCACGCTGCTGAGTATCATCATAGCGGTCTTTACCTCTACTTATGTCACCGGGATCAGCGTATATACCAGAGAAGTGAGAACAACGAATCTTCAAAACGAAAGTCGGATCATCCTTGATAGGATAGTTTCCGATATTAAACAAAGCAATGAAGTGGTGTCCGGATCAAACGAAACCGTCCTGGTCCTTGCTGCACCCTCTATCGATTCAAATGGAAGCATCATTTATGAGAATACCGGCCTTTTTAAGATGGATTTTATCACCTATTGGTTAGACGGTTCAGCACTCTACAAAAAAGTAGAACCTCATCTCGACAGCGCTAGACCTGCGGCAGTTACCCATATATTGGGAGATGTCGACTCTGTCACTTTCACATATACCCCCAGCGCCTCGACCGCCAAGGAGGTAGAGATAAATATCGTAACCTCCATCATAGCAAGCAAAAAAACCATAACAGTAAATAATAATGCCAAGTCGGTGCTAAGGAATAAATAAAATCAAATTAAAAATGAAAAATTTAAAGTTAAAAATAATAGAATCGCTTCGCGAAAATTTTATAATCCGCAGTAGGGTGTCTGGCGGTAAAAATACCAGTGGCTGGCGGCTAGTAGCTGACAACCAGCAAGGTTCAGTTCTTATCGGAAGCATTCTTGTACTTATATTGGTATTAAGCTTTGCTCTTACCTTAACGACAACCGTCATGGTAAATTCTATCTATGTTCAACGTTCTTATCAAAATATCGCCGCCATGTCCTATGCCGAAGCATCGATCGAAAAGACAATGTGGGAGCTAAATAACGCAACCACCCCCACTTGCAACCCCTCTTGTTCTTTTGGCTCGGATGCCGAAGTCGATGTTGACGTCACAAATATCGATAGCGATAACAAAGAAATAACAGCAACGGCTTATGCTCCAAACAAAGCAAACTACAAGACTAAAAAGATAGTCAAAATAAAAATATCTGCAACCCCCGATACATTTGGTATCGCCTTTAACTACGCTATCCAAGCTGGAGTCGGAGGGATCGATATCAAAGGAAGTTCGGAGGTCAAAGGGAATCTTTATTCCAATGGTAATATCACCGTTGCCAATCCGGCACACGTTAAGGAGCCCGGGGATGCTTGGGCAGTAGGGATAATCTCTGACCCGAGCGATAGAATAGATGGAACAAAAACCGCCGGGGCTCCTTCAGTGCCTCTGCCCCATATAGACTTACAGGCGTGGAAAGACCTTGCAAGCTCCGGAGGAACTGTAGCTGGCGACTATTCTCCCCCCAACTCCGGTTCGTTTACAGACTTGGGTCCGAAAGAGATTACTGGGAATGTAAGCATGTCAACTTCCGGTCAAAAAATAAATCTTTTTGACCCCCTATATATTCATGGCAATCTTACAATTAGTGGCGGTGATTGGAAGCTGGATGACTCAATGGAATCAAACGGGACAATTGTTTTAGTCGATGGTGTCATTAGTGTTTCCGGATCAGCTAAATTCTCAAAGAACAGTAACGGTCAATACATTCTTTTCGTTTCAACGAATACTGCCAACACTTCTGCCAATCCGGCCATTAACTTTACCGGTTCTGTTGATGTAAAAAGCGCCGCTTTTTACGCCTACAATGGCTCAATGAAATTTAGCGGTTCTGGAGAGATAATCGCGATGACGGGGCAAACTTTGTTTATAGAAGGTAATGGAGAGATAGAATACAAATCAGGTTTGGCTTCAGCAAATTTTGGCGGAGGACCGGGTGGCATCTGGAGAATGAAATCCTGGCAACAGCTGAAAAATTAAAAGTTAAAATTTAAAATTTTTTCATTACCTTTTACAGTGTCATTCTGGCTTCAAAAGCGGAGCAAAAAGTCCAGAATCATTTTTCTCGTTTAGCGGTCTAGATTCTGGTCTCCTAGCCGTCGCTCTTCAAGTCTGAGCTTCAGAGTCGAAGACCAGAATAACGAATTTATTGACCGTCAACATTCGATAAAATCTTTATTTATTCTCGTCCCATTTAGTGTTATTATTATCTTAAGAATAATTGGAGGGTTATGAACTCAAAAATAGATTTAATTTATAAGAAAAAGAATGTCGTCGGTATCGATATCGGCTCAACTTCCATAAAGGCGGTTCAGCTAAAAAAGCGCGGACGGCTGGTAAAACTTATCGGCTATGGCTCTTGTCCCACACCTGCTGAGGCCATAAAGGATGGGGTAATCACAGATCCCAAGATAGTCGCCGAAAGCATCACAAAGCTCCTCTCACAGCCAAAGATGGGTCATATCACCGCCAAAAGGATCGCCTCTTCACTCCCTGAGACAAAGATCTTTACCCGTATCATCAAGCTCCCCGAAATGACAAATAAAGAACTTGAGGAAGCCGCTCTTTGGGAAGTCGACCAGTATGTCCCAACACCGACCGAAGAACTCTACTATGATTGGCAAATAGTAGCACACGGGAAAGACACTAAGGGCAATCTGGAACAAGAGGTTATAATAGTTGCCGTACCCAAAAAAATCGTTGACTCTTATCTCGAAGTTTTCAAAATCGCGGGTCTCGAGATTTTCTCTCTCGAAATGAGTCTTTCCGCAATATCGAGAGCAATGGTCTCAAATAAAAAACAAAATGAGATTTTCCTCTTGGCTGATATCGGCGGCGAAGCAACAAATATCGCTATCTACGATCAAAATCTTCGCGTTACCGGAAGTATCCCTGTAGGCAACGGCGCCCTTTATCAATCTCTCTCGGTAAAAGAAGGGTTAGACACAAAAAAAACAAGTGATCTCATCTCGAGTTGTGAGACGGGAAACAAGGACGCTTGCAAGACTTTTCTAAATGCAGTCTCAGGCAACATCGATACCATCGTCGATGAAATAAAAAAACTCATAAAATATTATTCCGAGCTCAAAGGAAAAGGTGACGGAAAGATAGAAAAAGCCCTTATATGTGGCGGGCTTGCCAGCCTCCCCGGGCTTGTGGAAGAGCTCGGAAAAAGGATCGACATAAAAGCAGAGATCGGCAACCCTTGGACCA
>PFMH01000068.1 GCA_002785325.1 bacterium (Candidatus Howlettbacteria) CG_4_10_14_0_8_um_filter_40_9
AGATCAAACTTCCTGTTTGAAACCTTGTTCCAGCGACAAGAGTCTGAGCCGAAGTACTATAGTTATTTTTCACTTTGATAGTACCGGTCGCTTTCGTCCCCACGTCCTTCTTGCCGGTAGCATTGAACTTTTTAGAATCCTCTTTTGTAAAATCGATCTTTTCTCCCGCTATTATACCTTCCTCCAGATCGTCTTCTTTCGCACTCCCGTCTACCGTGATGCTTGTTTTAAATTCCCTCTTGTCCGCCGAAACTAAGATGGTCGCATCAACTCTCGGCAGATAGAAATATCCAAATATCAAAAGTCCGAGCACCCCCAAAGCAGCAAATAATCCGAAACCTTTCAGTGGAGAACCAACCTTAAACTTTTTACCGCCCTCTTTAGCGTCGTCCGCTTTGGGTTTCAAATCATCTCCCTTTTCCTTTCCCCCCGCCTTTACAGTCCCTATCTCCTCGTCTTCCTTAACTTTGAGATCCTCCTCATCTTCGAGACTTTCTTTTTTAAACATAACATCCTTCTCTTCTTCACCGCCTTCCTTTGGATCCTTCCTGTACTCGATTAAAACTTTTTCACCTTCCGTTTTCAATTCCTTTGGAGAAGGTTCCTTTCTTGATTCCATATGATCGGAAGCGACTAGTCCTATCTGCTCCGCAAGATTTCTTCCTATTTTATTGGCGGTAATAACGGAAATATTTTTCCCTGATTTTTCCGCCTCTCTCTTTATGAGTTTCAGATTTACGATGCTTTGCAGAAGTCCGGACTCTTTTGGAAATACCAGAGAAACCTCCTCTTCGGAAGCAGTTTTTAGCTTATCGATAACGGAAGTTATCTCATCATCTACATCTAGGTAAATTTTCTTAATCATTTATAAGCGGTTAGTGATTAGTGGCTAGTGATTAGCCCTCTTGTACATTATAACTTGTTTTTATTTCGTAGCATATTCGTAATATTTGTATGATTTGTACTTCCCATTCGTAGATACGTAGGACCTATACGCTAAATGTCTTTGCCACCTTTGTAAGTATCCCGTGGATCATATTGTCATCCTCATCCATCCCGATAACCAGATTGGCAAGACCCATCGGAGTCACATCCTGTTGATCTTTCAGCGTATCGGTCTCGTCTTTTATGGTATGGATATCTTTTGGCTTTATAAACTTGATGCTCGGCTTTTTCGCAAACGGCAGGTTTTTATACCAATCCTCATTTTCGAGAACTTCCTTTATCTCCGGCAGATGGCTTCCCCCTCCGCAAAGCATAATTCTAGATGGGAGTAAATCGACATCGGAAAATTCGGAAAGCGAAAGTTCAACTCCGGAAAGCCAGACTTTGGCATCGCTGATAAGGGCTTTTCTCACCACATCCTCGCTCTTTTTCACAAGACAGCCTTTGGAGTATGCTATTTTTACTTTTTCCGCCTCGGCGAAGGAAACGTTTAGAACTTGCGCCAATCTCTTGGTATAGCTTCTCCCCCCGATCGCAAACATCTTTGTTCCTTCCACTCCACCGTTTCGAACCACTGCAATGTCGGAAGTGCCTCCTCCAATATCTATAAATATTGCACTAAACTCTTGCGACTCATCGATGCCGACGCTTTTTGCTACCGCGTATGGTTCTGCCGCCACACTTATAAGATCAAGGCCGAGATCGTCAGCGATGGTTTGGAGCGCTCCGAGGTGAACCATCGGCGCAAAGGCATTGAATATTCCTACGGTCACATCTTTCCCCTGAAATCCGACAGGGTTTGTGACTTTGTAACCGTCGATCTTGACGCCGGTTATCGAAGCATTGACAAGTTTCACATCTATCTCTTGATACCCTGTCTCCCAAGCGAGCTGTTTTCGAGTATGATCAAAAGCTTTTTGCTGTATCTTTTTTACGATATTTTTCAGTTCCGGTATATCTATCTGTGTCTTTGGACGAAGCCGTTCGTATCTCACTGTAGTTGTTGTCCCTTTGACAAGTTCTCCCGCGATCCCGACGATTACTTTCGTAGGACTGACGCCAGCCATATCTTCCGCCCGTTCCAATGCAACGAGACAGTTGTCGACTACTCCGGAGATATCAGTCACAGCTCCGCCGTTCATATCTCCTAGTTTCTGCCTCTGCCTCCCAGTACCGACAACCACTCCTCGTTCTCCGTTTCCCTCAGCGTTTTCTTCCACTCGAAAGATGAGCGCCTTCACAAACTCCGTCCCGATGTCGAGAGCGACGTAGTGCTCTGCTTCAGGTTGTTTTTTAAATTTATCTAAAAATGACATATGTTAGGTGTTAGTGATTAGGGCTTAGGGTAGATAGACGATGAGAGATAAATAGCTTTTCTCCTATGACCTATGACCCAAGTACCTAACCTATTTTAGTTCATTTCCCCTCTCAAGACAAATCGAGTAATATAGAGTCATGCAAATACTTTCATTAATTCTTTTTTACACATTTACCGTCGGCGGCTACTTTTATTTTAGCCGCCAACCCACCGATATACATTTTTTAACTTCTTTAGATAGATATGTCCCAACGATCCCAATATTTATCATCCCGTATCTATTTGCAACCGTGACCTTTATCGCAATCCCAATATTTCTATATATCAAACTCGATTTCAGTAAAACCAAGATCTACCTTTTGGCTCAAACTATAGCCAGCCTGATAAGCTACATTATTTTTTATACCTTTCCGACATCAGTCATCAGAGAACTAATAAATGGGGATGGAGTTTTCGATAATGCGCTACGATGGCTCCATACCGCCGATCGTGCTTCAGCCGCCTTCCCGTCTGGGCATGTGTTTCAATCTATAATAATCGGGTACTTTTTATGGAAATATTTCCCAAAATCCAAACCGTATATTTTGATAATCCTCCCGCTTATAATAGTTTCAACGGTTTTCTTAAAGCAGCATTATATCCCTGATATCTTCGGCGGAATCGCGGTAGCAATAATTGCAATATTTATCAGTAGGAATTTTATTCAAGTACAGCTTTAATCCGTCGCACTCCGGCCGAGCTCGACTCTTCTTTTTTGATCTTGAAATGTCCTAGTTCTTTTGTATTTTTCACATGCGGTCCACCGCAGATCTCTTTTGAAAAATCTCCGATGCTATAGACCTTAACCTTTTCTCCATACTTTGAGTCAAATATTCCGATCGCTCCAGACTTCTTTGCTTCATCTAAAGGCATTTCTTCGTACACCACATCCAATCCTTTTTCGATCTCGCTATTTACAATATTTTCAACTTCCGAGATTTCCTCTGGTGTCAGCTTTTCCGGATGAGAAAAGTCAAACCTCGCCCTTTCAGCAGTTATATTTGAGCCTGCCTGCTTCACGTGATCACCAAGAACCATTTTCAGAGCTTGATGCAAAAGATGTGAAGCTGTATGATATTTCGTTTCCATCTCCCCTCCAGAAGCAAGACCGCCTTTGAATTTTTTCTCTGCTCCCTCTCGTGAAAGTTTTTGGTGTTTTTCAAATTCTTTTTCAAATCCTTTCCTGTCTACTTTTACATTTTTTTCTTGAGCAAGTTCTTCAGTCATCTCCAACGGAAAACCATACGTTTGAAAGAGATCAAAAGCATCTTCCCCAGTAATAGCTAAATTATTTAACGCATTTTGAGACATTATTCTAATATTCTCATCCTCTTTTTCCTCCACTGTTGAAAGCACTCTCTTCCCTTCCGAATATTTATAAAGTTCTTCCCAAGAATCTTCATTAACAAAGAATTGCTTATCATTTTCTTTTCCTTCCATAAAGTAAAGAGACGAGAAATATGGAGAATTGATTGCATATTCCAATCCTTTTTTAATAGGATCAATATAATACAGAAGATCCTCTGCTTTATTCATTCCTCCCTTTAGGGTCTTTTCAAATTTGCTTTCTTCTTTCTCCAATTCTGCTAAAATACTTTTTTTATTTTTCAAAAGTTCCGGATAGTCACTTCCAAACTTATCAATCACTACTTCCGCTATTTTTGAACAAAAATTGTCTTCAATCTTCAGGATTCGTCCGTGGCGTATGGCACGTCTTATCAATCTCCTAGTGATATATCCCTTATCAAGATTTGAGGACAACACTCCATCAGCCAAAAGAAATGTAGCTGTACGAAGGTGATCCGCTATCACTCTTTCCGAATGCCGATCTCTGACCTTTGCTAAGGGTGCCACCCTTAGCAATATCTCCTTAAAAATATCAGTTTCATAAACGCTTTTTTTACCATTTATCACTGCTAATACTCTCTCCAAGCCAGCACCAGTGTCTATCCCTTTTGATTCCAGTGGTAAATATTTTCCATCATTAGTTCGATAATATTCATTGAAGACCAGATTCCAAACTTCCACGCCATCCACATATATCTCAACCGACGGACCGCATGGCCCCTCATCACCCGTTGGTCCCCAAAAGTTATCCTCCTTGCCCATAGGTTTTATCTTCCCACCAGGAACGCCCAAAGACTTTAAAATTTTCAATGAATCCGTATCAGCCGGAGTTTCTTTGTCACCTGAAAAATAAGTAAAACTAATGCGTTCAAACGCAATTCCAAGTTCGTCCCTGACAAATTCAATCCCCCATTTGATAGTATCTTCTTTAAAGTAGTCGTTAAAAGAAAAATTACCCAGCATTTCAAAGAATGAAAAATGGGTATCATCGCCAACCTCGTCTATATCGTCGACACGCACACATTTTTGGACAGTTGCCACACGAGAGTATGCCGGCTTTTCAAATCCCGCAAACCATTTCTTAAACTGCTGCATACCAGCCGTTGTTAAAAGAACCGACGGGTCATTCTCGGGTATAAGTGAAGAAGACGGTAAAACCTTATGCCCTTTTTCTTCAAAAAACTTTAGAAATTTTTCTCTTAGTTCTTCTGATTTCATATCTAAATCTTAGCGTAAAAAACATTTTTTTTCAACGGAAAAAGGGGCGCTGAAAAAGCCGTGGATGGCGAAAAAATCGCCTATGGCTTTTGCACCCCTTTCCTCTTTGCGCTAATTAGCATTTTACCCCATCCTCTGCATCGTTTTTTATCGCATTCAAAGCGTCTTCGTCAATAGCATCTACTATATCGGTGGCTTTCTTGACTATTGACTCAAAGACACTGTTGGGGAGACCGTATTCTAGCTTCCCGTCTTCCCAAACCTTCATCGCCCTCTTAGCAATCAAGTCCGCATTATGATGATCTTGAAGCTTAAACGCGGCCCTGAAGGCGATGATGAGTGTTGCCAGCTTATCAATGGGCAAAGCTACATCTTGGGGATATCCTTCTTTCAATTGATCGATAAACCCCCAATAGGTTTTTAAAGCTCCTGTTCGTTTCATCCCGATCACCTCCTAAGCAATCGTGGTAGTAGGCAGGGCGGTGCATAGCACATGAGGACGAATATTATCGCAAATGTAAATATACCTTGTCAAGCATTATTTTAGGACTCGATAACCCCGCCACCTAAAACCTCGCTATTTTTATAAAATACCGCCGATTGACCGGGGGTTATCGCTTTTTGCGGCTTGTCGAATGTAACTCTAACATTTTTACCTTTCGAAAATATCTGCGCTTTTTCCGGCTTCATATTGTACCTGATCATAGCTTCGGCTTTAAATTCTTTTACTAGTTCTTTACCCGAAATCCAGTTCATATCACCAACTTCAAATTCTTTTTTGTACAAATCTTCCTCTTCACCGATAATCAATTGATTTTTTTTCGTATCAAAACCAGTGACGTAATACGGCTCTTTTCTGGCTACTCCTATTCCTCTCCTTTGGCCGATAGTATAAAACGGCAAGCCTTCATGTCCCCCCAAGATATTGCCTTCCTTATCAACTATATCTCCTTTTTCGAGAGTAATCCGGGAATTTAGATAGTCATGATAGTTTGTATCTATAAAACAGATCTCCTGGCTTTCCGCTTTTTCGGCAGTTTTTAAGCCGTATTTCTTAGCAAGGTTCCGAACCTTGCTTTTTTTATAATCCCCTAGCGGGAATAAAGTATGTTCCAAATGTTCTTGCGTTAAACCGTACAGAAAGTAGCTCTGGTCTTTTTTCTCATCCAAACCTTTTAACAGTTTGGAATTTTGAATTTGTGATTTAATTGGAAATTGGAAATTGGAAATTGGAAATTCGCGGACTATCCGCGCATAGTGCCCTGTCGCTAGATAATCCGCCCCCAACCCTTTTGCTTTTTCCAATAAATAATCAAATTTAATAATACTGTTGCATCTCACGCACGGGTTTGGCGTCCTTCCTTTCAAATATTCGGAAACAAAATTATCGATCACCTCACGCCCAAATTCTTTTTCAAAATCAAGGACATAATGCTTGATACTCAGCTTTTTACAAACCGATTTTGCATCATTTATGGCTTCTAAACTGCAACAGTTTTTCGGACCAGTTTCTTTTTTATCGTAACAAAAAAGACGCATCGTAACCCCGAAGACATTTTCTTTGCCATATTCTTCAGCCAAAAGCGCCGCCGCGACCGAAGAATCTACTCCTCCCGACATCGCCACAGCAACCCTGACGTGTTCTTTTTTTCTTTTCATAGTCACAAATTATAACAAAAAAAGCCCCTTTTATAAAGTCATTGAACTTTTATAGGACTCTTTCTGACTAGGCGATAACCTTGGAAATCTTTTTTACCTTATCCGATATCTTCTTGGCGACCGAATCCGCATCAAGTCCTGCGTCCTTCATCAGTTCCTCAACCGAACCGTGAGTTATAAACCTATCCGGTATGTGACAGAAAAGAGAAGAAGTTTCTATATTATTTTCAGAAATAAACTTTGCTATCGATTCGCCAAATCCGCCCATAACATTTTCTTCCATCGTAACTACCAGTTTATGAAGCGGGATAATGTCGGAAAACAATTCTTCGTCAAACGGTTTTACGGATCTAACATCTATAACAGTAGTGCTTATATTTTCTTTTTTCAAAATGGCTGAAACTTGTTTGGCATTTGCTACCATTCGTCCCACCGCCAAGATCAAAACATCACTGCCTTTCTCTAAAATCTTAGCTTTCCCTATTTCTACTTTTTTAAATTTAGCGAGAGCCGTACAAGGACCCTTCCCTCTGGGGTATCGGATAGCTACAGGACCCGGGAGAGAGATAGCGGTATAAAGCATATCCCGAAGTTCCTGCTCGTTGCTCGGAGCAAGGATGGTCATCCCTGGAATATTTTTCAGATACGAAAGATCAAAAACTCCATGGTGAGTAGGTCCATCGTCTCCTACGAGACCAGCCCGATCGAGCGCAAAGACTATCGGCAGTCCGGTAAGAGCCACATCATGGATAAGCTGATCGTAACTCCGCTGTAAAAATGTGGAATA
>PFMH01000121.1 GCA_002785325.1 bacterium (Candidatus Howlettbacteria) CG_4_10_14_0_8_um_filter_40_9
AAAAATGACATCATAATAATCTTAATGTTAATATATATTGCCATAATTACTTTTTGGATGAAATTTGGGTTTTATCCCATAATTGCTAATTTGACATTATGGAGTATGGCGCCTACAGAGCGTGTCTATATGGGGCTTGGTTTAGCCAGCGTTATTGCGACGGTCGTGTTCTTGAGCCGCGAAGAAAAAATACTTAAAAGTAAGAAGCAAATTATAGCTGTAACCAGCGTTATTTTCACTGCTCTTTTATCGTATGGGATTTATCTAAATGCATATACGGATCATTATTTTAGATACCGTTACGTAGCTATATTTACTATATTTTTTACCATCGCTTCCATACTTCTTTTGCAAAAAAAGAGGCTATTGTTTGGTCTGATGATCCTGTTTATAACCGTAGGCCCAGGGATATTCGTAAATCCTGTGTCGGTAGGTCTTGGCCCAATATATAAAAAGGATTTGGCAAAAATAATCAAAGAGGAAAATAAGAAAAATCCAAATGCAAGATGGGCGGTTTACGGTAACCGGCTTCTCCCGAACTTTTTCATCGCTGCTGGAGGCGATGTTCTTGACGGGGTAAAATATACCCCACCATTTAATGACATAAAAATTCTAGATCCCAAAGGAGAATACAATAATGTTTATAACAGATACGCTCATATAATGATGGGAGAAAATAAAGATCTAACGAAAGAGATATCGTTTGAGTTGATTTATGCGGATTTGTACAGGATTAATATCGATCCTTGTTCGGAAAAATTAAAACAGTTAGGCGTAACAAACTTAGCTTTTGATGAAAAACCGTCCGATAAGTCTATCCCTTGCGCAGTACCAATCGCAGAAAACCCGGTGAACAACACATGGCTTTACAGCTATAAATAAGGATCTGTTTGAAAATAGGCGTCTTTTACAAATTCGGTAGCTTATGGGTTTAAATTTTCTCCAAAATCTGCTAAAATTCATTAGTATTTATGGGCAATTTGAATAAAAATTACATCGGGCTCACAAAAGAGTTGTCGCTGACTTACTTTAAGCTGAAATATCAAGGATCATTCCTTGGTTATTTTTGGTCTTTAGTGAAACCGCTTATGACTTTTATCGTTTTGCTTTTTGTGTTTACTAAAGTGTTCAAAGTAGGCGGTTCTGTAGAACATTATCCGGTATATCTCTTGCTTGGAATAATCCTTTGGGGGTTTTTTCAGGAAATGACGGTGATTTCTTTAGGCGCGATTGTGGAAAATAGCGATCTTATACGGAAAGTTTATTTCCCAAGAATTGTTCTTGTCATTGCGCGCGGTATAACATCTCTTATGACTTTTGTCCTAAATTTTGCTGTTGTTTTGATCTTTATCTTTGTTGCAGGCATACACCTCCAGCTTCCATCCGTATTAGTAATTCTTTTATTTCTTGAGCTTTTTGTCTTATCTACCGGTGTCGGTCTTATCCTAAGCTCGCTATTCGTACGATTTAGAGATGTCGCTCATATTTGGGAAGTTTTTATGATGGCGGCTTTTTATGCAACCCCGATACTTTATCCTCTATCTTTAGTCCCTGAAAGGTTCGCCAAAT
>PFMH01000122.1:0-1360 GCA_002785325.1 bacterium (Candidatus Howlettbacteria) CG_4_10_14_0_8_um_filter_40_9
ATTAAAGATTGATTTCAAATTACAAATTACAAATTTCAAATTAATTTATCAGCCCCTCTTTGTATACTTGTTTTGGTTTTTGAAAATCGATAAAGTAGGAGTATGAAAAAAGAACACTCGATAGTTTTATTCAACCAAAAACAAGTTCGCCGTATTTGGGATGAAGAAAAAGGGGAATGGTATTTTTCTATTATTGATGTTGTTGAGATATTAACCGACACTACGATACCAAAAAGGTATTGGAGTGATTTAAAAAGTAAGTTGGGAAGCGAAGGAAGTGAAGTGTACGAGAAAATCGTACAGTTGAAAATGACTGCCCCTGATGGGAAAAAAAGAGAAACAGACTGTTTTTCTACAGAAAATTTACTTCGAGTGGTTCAGTCCATCCCCTCTCCAAAAGCAGAACCGTTTAAGTTATGGCTTGCTAAAGTTGGATATGAGAGAATCGAAGAAACAGAAGACCCAGAGCTAGCAATTGACAGAGCGATGAAAACGTATTTGCAAAAAGGCTATTCAAAAGAATGGATAAATCAGCGGCTGAAAAGCATCGAGGTGCGCAAAGGGCTTACAGATGAATGGCAAGAGAGAGGAATGGAAGAAGGCGCGGAGTATGCGATACTTACTGATGAGATCACTGGAGCATGGGCAGAGAGAAGCGTAAAGGAGTACAAAAAGTTTAAGGGGCTGAAAAAGGAAAATTTGAGAGATAATATGACCAATCTGGAGCTGGTGCTAAATATGCTTGCTGAGGCATCAACAACAGAGATATCGAAAAAGAAAAAGCCAAAAGGGATGACAGAAAATAAAAGGATTGCCAGAGAAGGAGGGGTTGTGGCAAAAAAAGCGAGAAAAGAAATAGAAAAACAAACAGGGGAAAGTGTGATAAGTGCGGAAAATGTAAAAGGGCCACAAAATAAGAAGAAACTAAAAGGATAGAGGGGGGAGTCAATTTACAATTTACAATTTGAAATTTACAATGAAGGAGACTTTCTCGGGGGATAAATTTACAATTTTTAATTATATTATTAGAGCTTAATTTCAAATTGTAAATTATAAATTTCAAATTAACTTAGGTTATGAAAAAGTATGACTTAGAAGAAAGAACGCTGAGGTTTAGCAAAGAGATAATTTTGTTGTGCAAGGGGCTTAAAATTACAACTATAAATCGCAACATTGTTTCTCAGTTACTGCGGTCAGCGACATCGGTCGGAGCAAACTACTGCGAAGCAAATGGCGCTGTTTCAAAAAAAGACTTTGCGAACAAGATTCACATATGCAAGAAAGAGGCCAAAGAAAGTTATTATTGGCTAAGTCTTTTAAAGGATACGGCGGAAGAGACGAGCATTGCCAAGATAGAAAA
>PFMH01000122.1:1375-1517 GCA_002785325.1 bacterium (Candidatus Howlettbacteria) CG_4_10_14_0_8_um_filter_40_9
AAAAGAGCTTTTACTAATATTTTCCAAAATTGCATACAGCAGCCGCTAATTATCATTTAACCTTGAATTCAAATTGTAAATTGTAAATTTCAAATTAACCCAAGATAGTTTCTAGCCCCCGCTAACCCAACATTAAAAATTT
>PFMH01000028.1 GCA_002785325.1 bacterium (Candidatus Howlettbacteria) CG_4_10_14_0_8_um_filter_40_9
GTCTTGGGAAAATCCGACTGCCGCCGCAGCTAAGGCATTATAAACATTGAAAAGCCCTGTTAATCTTAGACTTAAAGAAAAAGGACCCTTAAAAGATACAACATCAAAATGCACCCCCTCCTCATTTATCTCGATATTTTTTGCGAGTAATGAAGCTCTTTTGTTTTTTGTGCTGTAAGAAATATTTAGATCTGCCCTATGTTTGTTGAATCGTCCATACAATGGATCGTCATGATTCAAAATAATATATTTCTTGACTCTTTCTTTTCTTGCTTTCTGCTGATTGTTAACTGTTAATTTCTTTAGTTTTTTCCTCCACGGTCTCGTTGCTTTTTGGAATAATCTCTCCTTGGTCGCTACATAATTTTCAAATGTTTTGTGATAGTCAAGATGATCGTGTGTAACATTAGTCAGAACCGCCACATCAAAAGGGATGCCCCATATTCTGAACTGAGAAATGCTATGCGAGGAAACCTCGATCACGGCATAGTCGCATTTCGCCCTTACCATTTGTCGTAAAAGTTTTATCGTTTGAAATCTTCCTCCGGTTGTTTTATCGATCTCGTTGTCCCATTTCTCATCCCCGATCTGAAAGTTCGTCGTCGACGAAAGCCCGACTTTATAACCGGCAGTTTCCAATATCGAAACTATCAGATTCGAAGTTGTTGATTTGCCGTTTGTACCCGTAACACCGATGACGCGGATCTTTCTCCCCGGAAATCGGTAGATAACATTTGCCAAAGAAGCCAAACCAAAGTGATAGATCGGCTGAGCCGCCTGAAAAATACGTCTTGGTATTACCTTTCTCCCGATGTTCAAAAGTTTTTCTAGCATATTAATTATTTGGTTTAAAAATAGTTCTTGGTACGGTCTCCCCTTTTTCATTCCTGCCTTCCAAAAGATGGTTGATCTGATAGGATGCATTTCCGATTATCGTTTCGATGCCCTCTCGGTAAAGTTTTTCTGCGGTTTTAACCTTGGAAATCATCCCTCCCGTTCCCCTTTCGTTTTTACCATCGCAGAAAATTTCAAGTTCTTTGAATATTCCTTTTGCGGTCTCATATTTACCGTCTATTTTTGTGACCAGAGCGCCGTCGCAATCTATGACACCGTCCACTGTCGTAAGAATTATCAATCTCCTAGCGCCCAAGATTAGGGAGATTTCCTCGGCTACCTTATCATTATCGGTATATGTCGAGACTTGCATCATCTCGTTGTCGTCAACGGGATCGTTGTAGTTTATGATGGGAAATATATCGGCCTCGATAAGGCCATCTACTATTTTTTTAATTTTAGAATGATGACTCCCGTTATTCAAAATCGAATGGGTTGGCAAGAGCTGACATACATTTTCGCCTAGATTTAGGGAGTAGAGCCTCATGAGCTCTGGCTGGCCGATAGACGCATAGATCTGGTCTCGAAGGATTGGATCCGACACGTGGTTAAGATCAGCAAGTTGCTTACCCAGAGAGACTGCCCCCGAGGTTATCAGAACGGTCATAATCTTTTTTTCATCCCGAAGAAACTTCAGACTGAGGCATAGATCGTCTATCCTATTGAAGTCCAGCTTGATTTCGTCACGAAAAAGAGCCTGACTTCCTATCTTTACGACTTGAATTTCTTTGTACTTCATTTTACTATTTTTCTTGCTTTGTTCAATAAACTTATTCCATTATACCAAAACTTGTTTAACGGTAAATCGAAAGCGCCGGGAAATTCGGCTACCTCGCCGGTAACGCCCAGCTTTACAAAACCGAGTTTAAACTTTGTAATCCCCGCCCAGCCGTGTGTTTCATCAACTACGTAACCGGTAGCGCGGTAGTGCGGCAGCGCAGGATCCCCATCTTCCCCAGTGATACTGTCTACATTGCTACTTGCTACTGCAATCCCCCAAAAATCATAAAACTTGCATCCCCTGTTTTTCGCTTCTTTTATCGCTTCCCATTGAGCGAGATGATTTGGCATCAACTCTCTTTTTTCATTTGACGAAGCGCCGTGAAGATATATCGCAGTGTCGTTATAAAATAAAATGATGATAGAGCCCAGTGCCCTTCCTTCATATTCAGCCGTGAATATTTGTAGATTTCCACTTCCCCCCAGTGTCTCGGCCATTTTCTCATAATATATTTTAGGGTGAGGAGTATACGACGAATCCCTTTTGGATGTCACTAAGGAAAGATTATAAAAATCATCGACATCTTTCTTTGAATAACCCTGTCGAATTTTTATTCCTTTCTTTTCCGCCAAACGAATATTGTAGCGATGTTTTGGCTTCATATTGGAGAGCAACTCTTCCTCGCTCTTAGTTAGATCCAGTGCTAAAGTTTGCTTCGGCGAATATTGTTGCGAAAGTATAGAGTTTTGAGTAACTGGTAAAAATTCTTCCCCCCGCTTGTCATTCCCGCCCCCGCTCAGCGGGGATAAACTCCGTCGGGAATCCGGCTCCGGTTCAACCCTGACAAAAACCACATTTTGGACATTAAGATTTTGTATTTTATTTGCTATTTGCGATTTGCTATTTGCGATTTCCCCCACCGTTCCTTTTGGGCAATACAAAAAATACTTATTTTTGATAAGATGTTCTTTATAAAAATAAGCCCCCTCAATCTCAACCAGTTCTCTCCCCACTGCCCTCTGAAACTCCGCCCAGACGGGAGATTGGAAGATATTATTTTTCTTATTGTAAATATTTTCCGATCCCATAATGTTACTATTTTACCATAAAAAATTATGCAACGGTGCTGCTTCTTTTTCTCCGCGATCGCGGACTTTTTAAAGAAGCTATTTGTATAATTATTCTTCTTTATTAATAAACATTTCTATAATATTTTCATCATTTTTCAAACTATCTGACTTGAAATACCAAATATTCTGATGAATATCGTTATCTGTCGCGAATTCTTCAATCTCTCCCAGCACATCAAAAGGCGAAATCCAGACGCTTTTTTGTAATTGTTTAAAGCGGCATCTCCCTAGCAATGTTCTCAGCCGATCCCGTGTTTTTTTGTTTTCTTCTGGAATATCATAAGTAACAATTCTCCATTTTCCATCCCAAATCTCTCTATCAAAAAACGTCTTTTCTAACTTACTTCTTCCCGCTTCTGTTATTCTATACAAAGTCTTCCCGCTACTCTCGATTTTCTCCAAACAGCCATTCTTTTTCAGTCTTTGAATAGCATTTTGGGCCGCTCGACGAGAAATATTGTCGACCAAAGACGGTCCTTCCCTATACTTTCCATTTCTCACACCATAAGGGTCCAGAAAACAAAGGGACAAATCTATACACCTATCCGCCGCCTTCGCAGCTGCCATCAATACAATATCATTTACCTTTTCTCTAGCCATTTTGTCCCCTCCTCCCTTAATTTTGGGATTGATATTTAGATCCTGGCTGCTTCATTTTTTACGCGATCGCGGAAGTTTTAAAGCAACCTTCTTCCAATATAGTGTAAAGGCGATATAATGTAAATATGTCAATTAACAAATCAGTAAAAATATTAGCGATTGAAACATCTTGTGATGACACTAGCGTTGCTATTGTAGAAAACGGCACTACAGTTTTATCTAATGTTATTTCATCGCAAATTGATCTTCATAGCAGATATGGTGGAGTAGTGCCGGAGATAGCCTCACGGGCGCATGTAGAAAAAATTATTCCTGCGGTCGCCAGCTCTTTGTATAAAGCAAAGTGTGATTGGGGAGATATCGACGCTATCGCCGTGACTCAAGGACCCGGTCTTATGGGGTCATTGCTTGTCGGCGTGAATACAGCTCGAACACTAGCAAATTTAAAGAATAAGCCACTTGTCGCCGTAAATCATATGGAAGGGCATATTTACGCCAATTTTATTAGCAAATACCAAAACACAAATGATAAATTACAAATAAAAGACAAAAGAGAAATAAACCGCCTCGATCGATTCGGACAGGCAAACAATAAAAGAGAGCTGAAGTTTCCGCTCCTTGTATTGACAGTTTCTGGCGGTCACACAAATATTGTATATATGAAAGATCATTTGCATTATAAAATCCTTGGACAAACGATTGACGATGCGGCCGGGGAAGCTTTTGATAAAGTAGCAAAGCTTCTGGGACTTGGGTATCCAGGCGGTCCAATAATTAGTAAATTAGCCGAGAAAGGCGATCCTGAAGCATATAATTTCCCAAGATCTGACCTCACTCCCCCGCCAAAAAGGGACGGTAGGGGATACCTCATCCAATCAAAACCCAGCTTGAACTTTAGTTTTTCCGGGCTAAAAACGGCTGTATTAACAGAAGTTAAACGTAATCCACGAATTACTAATAACAAATTACAAATAACTAACATCTGCGCTTCTTTCCAACAAGCAGTGATCGACATCTTAATAAGAAATATTGCTAACGCCATCAAAATGTATAAACCAAAATATGTTTTACTTTCAGGTGGAGTTGCTTCAAATAATGAACTGCGTCTTCAGCTTGGAGAAAGACTAAAGACCAACGACGAACGACTGTCATTTTTTGTCCCTCCGATTATCCTTTGCACCGACAACGCAGCCATGATTGGTGCTGCTGCATACCAAAAATATTTACGCAAACAATTCACTGACTGGCAAAAGCTTTCTCCGGATCCAAATATGAAACTCAAATAAGCTAGAATAAAAGCGATATATTTGATATAATCCAAGCATTATGAAAGAATTCCCTAAAAATTATAATTTCACAGAGAGAGAGGAACACTGGCGGAAATTCTGGGAAGATGAGGATATCTATAAATTTGACGAAAGCTCGGACAAACCCATATATTCTGTGGATACACCGCCTCCTTATGTCTCTGCCGAGCATCTGCACACCGGCCATATCATGAGCTATTCCCAAGCTGAATTTGTCGTTCGCTACAAAAGAATGAAGGGTTTCAATGTGTACTATCCGATGGGATTCGACGACAACGGACTCCCAACGGAACGATTCGTAGAGAAGAAGTATAAGATAGACAAGTCCAAAATCACAAGAAAAGAATTTATCGATATCTGTCTAAAAGAAACAAAGGTTGGAGCTCAAAATTATAAAAATTTGTGGCAATCACTCGGTACTTCGGTGGATTGGTCCAAGACATACTCTACGATAGATAAGCACAGCCAAAAGATTTCCCAATGGTCATTTTTAGATCTGCACAAAAAAGGAAAAATTTACCGAGCAAAAAAACCCGTTCTTTGGTGCACCTCTTGCCGGACTGCGATAGCTCAAGCTGACCTCGAAGCGGAAGAAAGGGAAAGTAAACTCTACTATATAAAAGCCAAAGTGGAAACAGGAGATGAGCTGACATTTGCTACTACAAGGCCCGAACTCCTACCCGCTTGCATGGGGATCTCCGTTTACCCCAATGATAAAAGGTATAAGAACCTCATCGGCAAAAAAATCATTCTTCCTCTTACAGGCAAGCACGTATATCTTTCGACTGATGAGGAGGTCGATCCCAAGTATGGATCGGGGGTAGTGTATTTCTGTTCTTTTGGAGGTCAAGACTGCATAGACTGGCTGGAAAGACACCCTGAAGCAAAACCAATCCACGCTCTGGATCCAAACGGCAGATTCAATGAACAGGCAGGCGTGTATGCCGATCTGAAAATGAAAGATGCTCGGTCAAAGATAGTAGAAGATTTGAAAGAAATAGGGGCTTTAGAAAAACAGGAAGACTTAAAAAATGTCACATTTATCCATGAAAGATGCAGTACAGATGTAGAGTATATATCTACAGAGCAATGGTTTATTAATGTTCTTGATTCTAAGAATGAATTTGCAAAAAGAGGCGAGGAGCTCAACTGGTATCCTAACTTTATGCACAGGATATACAAAGATTGGGTGACCGCCTTAAAATGGGATTGGTGTATCTCGAGACAACGATATTACGGTGTACCATTTCCGCTCTGGTATTGTTCGGATTGCGGTGAGATTGTCTTGGCTGATGAAAAAGATTTGCCGATCGATCCCATGAATGATAGGCCAAACAAACCTTGTCCAAAGTGCAAAGGCACAAATTTCAAACCCGAGGAAGACGTTATGGACACTTGGATGACTTCTTCGCTAACCCCTTTGATCGGAAGCGGATTAATACAGAATGAAAAACTTCAACAAAAGATGTATCCAGAAACTCTGCGAGCGCAAGCTTTTGAGATAATCAGAACTTGGCTTTTCTATACGATCGTAAAATCTCATTATCATCACGATTCATTACCATTCAAAGACGTGATGATCTCCGGGCACGGTTTAGACGAGCAGGGGAGGAAGATTTCCAAAAGATTAGGGAATTATGTCACTCCTTCTACTATTATCGAGCAGTTCGGAGCAGATGCTATGAGGTACTGGGCAACAGGGGCTTCTCTGGGTGGAAATATGAGATGGAACGAGGATGAGGTAAAAAAAGGGAAGAGGACTGTTACCAAACTTTGGAATGCCTCCAGACTGGCTATGGAATCTTTTGATGGTCAGAAAAAACCTGTATCTTCGTCACTTCAAGATGAAGATAGATGGATACTATCTAGGCTAAATGACACTATAAAAGAATGCACGGAACAGTTTGATAAATATGAGTATTCGAAAGCGAGAAATGCTGTCGATACCTTCTTTTGGAACGACTTCTGCGATTATTATCTGGAGTTTGTAAAATATCGAATCTATGGCGAAGATAAGGTGAGTAAAGATTCCGCCATCTACACCCTCTACAGCTCTTTAATCACGATAATTAAGTTATATGCGCCGATACTCCCATTTATAACTGAAGAACTCTATCAGCTATATTTTAAGGGTCTCGAAAAAGAAAACAGCATTCATATTTCTGCTTGGTCGAATGCAAATAAAGATTGGGAGCAAACTGAAAAGGAAACTAAAGAATTTGAGAAAGTTTTGAAAGTTGTTGACGCTGTCAGAGCATATAAGACTAAAAATGGCATCTCTCTAGGTAAGGAAATAGAAGAATTCAAGACTGAGATAAAGCTCTCTGATAATCAAAAGAATCTTGTGAGTATCACTCAAAAAGTAAAAAAAGTTATCTCTAAATAATTCAATTGTTTCACGTGAAACAATAATGAAATTTGTTAATTGTTCCCTGCTGAACGTTAGCTGACGGGTTTTCCTCTTTTTGGTCGCCTTTTCCA
>PFMH01000035.1 GCA_002785325.1 bacterium (Candidatus Howlettbacteria) CG_4_10_14_0_8_um_filter_40_9
TTATTCTTTCCGCTTTATCCCCGCGGGCGGAGCCGGCGGGGAATATTTTTCTCATTTAAATTAAACTTGTACTTCTTTTTCAGACGTTGTAACCCTACCGCCTTTCCATTGACCTCTGTAAAGATTTGTTTGGCCGTCTACTTGAGAAAACATCACATGGACTATCCTGGATCCAAGTTCCATATCAACCGTAGCATCTCCAAGATTTTTCAAAGCCAGAGTCAATTCTCCTGCATACCCCGGAGCAATCTGAGTTGTTTGAAGATAAAGCCCCATTCTGTGCAAAGTAGATCGCGGTTTTAAAAATCCTACCAAATTTGCGGGTAAATTGACTTTTTCAACAGTAGTCACCAGATAAAAATCACCCGGCTTCAAAGTAATCTTAGAGGACTTTTTTTCATCAAATTCGGCGACTTTTTCGATCTTGCATGTTTCTCTTTCATCTATCCCCAAAAAACCATGCCCGGATATTTTATAAAATTCTTTTACTCTCAGATCAAAGCCTGTTCCTTCCGGATTATTCAACTCTCGATCACATAAATCCTCCACTAATTTTTGTGATTTCACTAGTTCCAACAGTTTATCTACTCCTAAAAACATCTTTTCCTCCTTTCATTAATGTGGCTCTTCACCAAATTCATCCCTTAAAACCAGATGATCAAGCGCCTTATATATTGTTGCTGCTATCTTATCCTTATTGATTTTCTCTACTTTTATACCCACTTCCTTAAACATCTTTTCTGCTAAGCCATTATCATTTCTTAGTCGTTCTGCGTAAACAATTCTGGAAATTCCAGCATTTATAAGCAGTTTGGAGCAAATAACACAAGGATAAACACCAGTATAAAGAGTAGCTCCATTCATTTCTGGTCCGCCCATATAAGCGTGATTTGCAAGAGCATTTACCTCCGCATGAGCCGAATAACAATTTTCATAATCCTTCCCTAGAGATTTGTCTCTGTCCTTTCTTATACATTCGTTTCTTTCCATACAGTCGGAAACACCCCTAGGAGCCCCATTGAAACCCGTCGCTATAATAGTTTTATCCTTAACTATAACTGCCCCGATCTGTCTGTCCCTACAAGAACTTCTTACTGAGATAAGATAGCACATAGACAAATAAAAACTATCCCAATCTGGACGACTATTCTTACTCATCTTAAGTCCTTCAGGAATCTTTATCAAATCTTTTAGCGCTCTTGTATTTAATTTATCTATTTCAACTTCCATAGTTTAAATATAATAACATAACTATTAAAAATTCCAAATTATAAGCACCAAATGAGGTCTAATAGCGTTTTCTATGTGGCTGTTTCTCCATAAAAAGCAGATAAAATACAAGTTTTATCTTCCTGTCTTTTCTCAGTCCGTTATGA
>PFMH01000022.1 GCA_002785325.1 bacterium (Candidatus Howlettbacteria) CG_4_10_14_0_8_um_filter_40_9
ACAAAAGAAACGAATATTCAACTCGACGAAGCAAATGAACTAAACCTTATTTTTAACGCAATAAGGAATTCTGCAAAAACAAATATTAAAACATAAAGATAGTTGTTTCCGGTCATTGGATATTGTTAATTGGATATTGGATATTCAGCTAATCCTTTTTGAGGATTAGCTATATTTGTGCTAATATATTCCATAGGAGGAATGTATGGCAAATCAAAAACCAGGCGTGCCGAAAGCCTCGGCTCAGGCGTATCTGGATATAGAAGAAGTAAAAGAAGGAGTAGCGATCCTGAAAGACGGCTCTATGCGGGCTGTCATCATGGTTTCCAGTATCAACTTTGACCTAAAAAGCGAAGAGGAAAGAGATGCCATAGTCGGAAGCTTTCAGGGGTTTTTAAACTCCTTAAACTTTGCCCTGCAAATAGAGATAGTTTCAAAAAAGATCGATCTTGATGAATATTTGACTACTCTAGAAGATCTTTTAAAAAAACAAGACAATCAGTTGCTCAAGATACAAACCAGCGAATATATCGCCTATATACAAGAGCTTCTGGAACAAGTAAATATCATGGATAAGAGTTTTTTTGTTGTTATCCCGTACTATCCGAACGTTTTGGAAACAAAAGGACTTATGTCCAAGATATTGCCAAAGAAAAGCAAGGCTGATACTTCGAAAACATTTGAATCCGACAAGATCGCCCTTATGGACAGGGTCGATGTCGTGGTTAGCGGACTGAAAAACGTCGGACTAAACAGCGCTTCTCTGGATACGCAAAACTTGATCCAGCTTTTTTATCAACTGTACAACCCCGATACTTCAAGATCGCAAAAGATGCAAGACACGAAGGACATTTTGGCAGACGTGGTAGAAAAGGGAACAGGAGAAAAAGAACCGGAACACCTTGAAATTTAAAAAATTTCAAGGAATTTCTAATATCTAATTTCTAATATCTAATGAATATTCAAAATAATAATGAAAAAATCAACGCTCCTCAGAAGATGTCATTCTGGCTTGTCCAGAATCAAACACAAAATCATGAACTAATATTATACTTACATCATGGCAAATGAGAGACCAACGCTTTATACTGGAATGACAAACAATTTAGTAAAAAGAGCCTACCAACATAAAAATGAATTAATCGACGGATTTACAAAAAAATATCATATTCACAAATTAGTTTATTATGAAATATTTAATACAGCGATTGAGGCAATATATAGAGAGAAGCAAATCAAAGACTTAGATAAAAAAGAAAAGATAGAATTAATAAAGATTAAAAACCGCGAATTTAAGGATTTATACCAGGATATTATTAACTGATTCTGGACAAGCCAGAATGACGAAACCAGAAGTTTTATTAAATAAATTGGCAGTTAAAACAACAGTTTCGTATAATATTTAAGCAATGTTTAGCAATTAATTAGAAATTTCAAAGCATGTTTAAAAAGAAACAATCACAACAAGATCCCGCGCAGGCAACAAAAGCAGACGAACAAGCGGCGGAGAAGACTTTTCATGAAGGGATGGTGACCATAAAGGACATCATCGCCCCTGCTGCCATAGAAATAAACTTTGATCACATCCGACTTGGAAAATATTTTATAAAGTCTTTTTTCGTCTTTACCTATCCCAGATATATCTACACCGACTGGCTCTCTCCAATAATAAACTTTGACATTACGATGAATACCTCGATATTCATCTATCCTCAAGAGTCAAAAGACTATATGAGAAAACTCCGCACCAAAGCCAGCCAGGTAGAGTCTGTATATTCTGAAAGACAAGAAAAGGGTCTCGTCCGCGATCCCCAGCTCGAGATGGCGTACAAAGATATCGAGGAACTAAGAGACAAGTTGCAAGCGGGAGTAGAGCGGCTATTTAAACTTTCAATATATTTCACCCTTTATGCTGAGTCAAAAGAAGAGCTCGAGGATGTCACAAAAAGGCTCGAGTCGGTACTTTCAGGACAGCTCATCTACACCAAATCGGCTAATCTCCAGCAAGAACAATGCTTCACCTCAACCCTGCCTCTCGGGAAAGATGAGATGATGATCACTAGAAATATGGATACGGAGTCTCTCTCTACAGTATTCCCTTTTGTCTCTTCAACTCTTTCAAACAACAACGGGATACTTTACGGAATAAATATTCATAATAATACCCTCGTTCTTTTCGATCGTTTTGATCTGGAAAACGCCAACTCGGTCGTTTTCGCAAAGTCCGGTTCCGGTAAAAGCTACGCCATAAAACTGGAGGCGCTTCGAAGTTTGATGTTTGGTACGGAGATCATCGCGATCGATCCGGAAAATGAGTATGAACAGCTCTGTGAAGCCGTCGGCGGGACATATCTAAATGTCTCCCTAAACAGCGACAAAAGAGTCAATCCTTTCGACCTTCCGCAAGGAAAAGCATCGAACGAGGAAGAAGGAGAAGAGATACTTCGAAGCAACATCATCATGCTTCACGGACTTTTCAAACTTATGTTTCAAACTATCACCCCTCAAGAAGATAGCGTTTTGGACAAAGGACTAGTGGAGACATATACGTCAAAAGGAATAACGACCGACCCAAACACTCACTCGATGCCGCCTCCGACCATGGAAGATCTGCAAAAAATACTAGCCAGTATCCCCGGGGGGGAAGATATGGCAGTAAAGCTCAAAAAATATACCGAAGGTTCGTTTTCCGGTCTTTTCAATCAACCTTCAAATGTCGACTTAAATAACAAATTTATAGTTTTCAACATCCAGAATCTTGAAGAAGAACTTCGACCGATCGCTATGTACTCGATCCTAAACTTTATCTGGAACAAGGTAAAAAGCGAGAGAAAAAGACGGCTCCTCATCATCGAAGAGGCGTGGATCATGATGAAGCACGAGGACTCGGCGCAGTTTCTCTACTCTATCGCCAAAAGAGCTAGGAAATATTATCTGGGCTTAACCACTATTTCCCAAGACGTAGAGGACTTCCTGTCGAGCGACTATGGGAAAGCGATCGTCAACAACTCATCGATGACATTACTACTAAAACAGCACACGGCGACTATCGACCTCATAACAAAAGTTTTCAACCTCACCCAAGCTGAGAAGTATTTCCTTATAAACGCTGACGTGGGCAAGGGGCTTTTCTTTGCGGGGCAAAATCACATCGGTATAGACATAATCCGAAGCTATCAGGAAGATATGCTCGTTACGACCAACCCTGAACAGCTCAACCAGATGGGGGTGTAGAGTGGATAAAGCGGTAAAAGGTTGGTTAATCGGCCTTGTAGGTCTGAATGGTTGCGGCTTTCTCATCGCGCTTGTCGTAGTATTTGTGGCGATAGGGATGCTTTACCCAAGTTCGGCACCAGCAAACGAAAATGGTGGCTCAGGAACTGGTGGCGGCGATTTGGCCGAATATGACAGCATGACAGCGGCTCAGATAAAGACGTTCCTCATAAAGAAAAGGTCTCCCTTTGTTACTATGGCAGAAAATGAAGGCAGCGATGTGGGAGTAGAAATCGCCAGCGCCACAGAGGAGTTTAAGATAAACCCCGCTTTTATGTTAGGTATCTTTGGAATAGAATCAACTTTTGGGACAGCCTATGGCGGAGACAATCTAAGCGTTGATAATAAGAATCCTGGTAATACAAAAATGGGAGCGGGAGGGCAGTATGCCGAATATAATCTTGGGATTATTGGTCATGATAGTCAGGGACACACTATTTTTTCTAGCACCAAAGAAGGATGGAGAGGAATGGCCGCCACTCTAAGAGTCCAATTCCTTGACAGGAATCAGTGCACAACAATTGAGTGCATTGCAAGCACCTACCTTACTGGGAACAAAGATAACTGGGTAAGGGCGGTAAAACAGTTTATGGAGGAAGCATTAAACACCAAAGTTTAACAAAAAAATATGAATAAAAAAATAATAATTATCATTTTATCGCTAAGCGTCTTGGTTTCTTTCTTTTTTGTTTTTTCATATCTCAATAAAGGGGTTCTTGTGTTGAAAATAAACACTCAAAATAACGAAGTTGTTATAGATAAGCAAAAGATTAAAGGAAATAATTCTTTTACTAGAAGAGTTTCTCCTGGACAGCACAGACTGATTGTTTCAAAAGAAGGATATGAAGAATTTAATGAAGATATTACAATAAAAAGAGGGTCTACTTTACAAAAAAATATCAAGCTTGAAAAAACCGATTCTGTTCTTATTGGTCTCTCTGAGGGTTTTATAAATGAACTAAACACCTTACCCGCAAAAAATCCCGACAGTTATCTTAACGATTTGGAAGCAATGTCAACCAAAGAATATTTCCCCTATCTAAAAGACAACATTGCTTCTCCTAACCCTGGAAAAAAGACAGGATATTCTAAGGTAAAAATCATAGAAACAAAGATTAAATCCAAAGAAGCGGGCCAGGCAGATATGTCTTTGGTTGCAGATATAGAATCTTTGAATCCAAAAATAAGCAACACCCCATCCACAATTAGATTCGCCTATGATATTCAGTTAAAAAAAGAGAACAGTAAGTGGCTTGTCAATTGGGTAATAACAGATATTGCTGGCTAAAAAATTCTGTTTTATTTATAAGCTAAAAGGGTGGTTGCTCGAGAGAACAGCAAAACAAGAAGAAAATTGCGCAACAACAAAAGAGTTATGGAAAACGATCAAGAAGAAGAAAATTCAGGCAGAGGCGGAGTAGGCAAGAAAGTTGCCATTAAAACAATAACTGGAGGAGGAATGAAAACGACTATCCTCAAGCTTGTTATGGGCGCCAATGCTTTAACTTATTTTCTCATCATCTTTTTTGGCGTCGTCGTTATCTTTAGTGTTTTTCCTAGCTCCTCCCCTGCAAGCGAAAATACCACTCCCGGTAATCCTTCGGGTCAATATTTTCCCGTTGTCGGATATAAAGGCTCAATCCCAAGATTACCCAGCGGGGGCGCTTTTGGGGCGCTTAGGAACGGAGGCACGCGATATCACATAGGAGTTGACCTTGGAGCACCACCCGGCACAAAGGCGGTGGCCGTAAAAGATGGGTCAGTAGTCTATTATCAAGAAAATTTTTATGGGGGCACCGATGCTGTTTTAGTAAATCATGGTGATTATGTTGTTGATTATACCGAAATAAAAGTCAACCCTCCATTTAAAATCAAGGGCGCAACCATAAAGGGCGGTGAAGAGATAGGGACAATTATTAAAAATCAAAATGGCGGGGGCTCGATGCTTCATTTTGAGATGTACAAACCATGGACAACAATAAACCTCCACTGGTATCCAGGGCAAGAAAAACCGGATGCCATATTGGATCCTACCCAATTTCTAGAAGATTTATTAAAAAGCAGCATCAAAACAGCGCTCTACTCAGAAAGCATAGGGAGTTAATATGTTAGACGAATCAATAAAGAAAAAATTTTTAATAATTATGGTTACTTTTATATTTATAACAAGTATTTCATTATTAATTTTTTTCCTTTTTAAAACATCTATTAAAAAGACAGGTGAAGCGCAAATGATTCTTCCTAAACTCAACGTTTCCGGCGATATATTATACTTATCTGAAGAAAAAGGCACATTGGGGGTCTACAAAACAAGCATTATGAATGGCAAAAATAGTAAGCTCTGGGAAATAAATAATATCGTCGACATTAAAAATTTTTACTGGTCAAATGACGGCAAAAAAGCCGTTATTGAAGTTCTAAAGTCCAAAAACATTGATCAGCAAAGCATAGAGGATAAAGCTTTTCAAATAAATTTAGAAGATGGTTCATCTATTGAAATACCCCTTGGGATCATCGCCCCTGATTGGGGAAATGGCACTGTGGCTTATTTTAAATTGAGCAGCAAGATCGAAGGAGGTCTCGAAATAGTGGAGGCAAGTAGCAAAGACTTTAAGGATGAAAAGAAGATAACTTCGACAAACGGTAGCGACAAACTCAAATGGATTGATGATAGCAACATACTTTTATACACTAATGCCCAAAAAGAAGAAAGTTTTATGCCTGACCGTCTTTTTATAAAAAATTTAAACGTAAAAAGTGGAGAACTCTCAAACATAACTTCCTCTGGCCATAGCGCTGATGCGTCATTATCTCCCGACAAAAAACATTTTATCTATGAAGAGATTGATCCGAAAACAAGTATACCTACTCTTTACCTAGCTGATCTAACCACAAAAAAAACTAGGAACTTAGGAATAAATACTCTTACCAACAAAACAGCATGGAGTAGTGACGGCTCCGCCCTTTTTGCCGCCGCACCCGATAATTTCACCTCTGAAAATAATCCGGATGAAAAGGACAATATCTGGAAAGTCGATGCTCAAACTGGAAAGAAAAAAGTTGTTTATAAGCCAGACGAGAGCAATCGAGAGATAAATTCATTTAACATCACCAGTCTCTCGACCGGAAATAATAAGAGAACTATTCATTTGATAAGCAATAGTGCTACGATCTTTACTATAACATTGCCTATAATCAGCTTTTAATCAATTAAAAATAATTTTTTTAACATCTACGCCGCCATTTTTTTTATTAATGTTCTCTAATATTTCTCCACTCCTCCCCTGCACCTCTTGTGCCCAAGAGGAAGAGGAGACGCGCACTTTTAAGATCCCTTTTTTAAAAGAAATGGCTTCAGTATTTTTTAAGGCATCTGCTCCGAAGATTTCAAGAACCGCTTTATTATAAGCATCACAAACCTGCGAAGCGGTGACTTGCCTTTTTATCCCAAGCTGATTCAGTTTTCTTTCAAAAATATCTTTAAGTTCCATTCTTACTAATTACAAATAATACTAATCTACGAATTTTACAAATTGAGGGGCTGGATCCCCGCTGATGCGAGGATGACAATAAGGGGATGTATGATTCTGACCTCCTAGCCGTCGCCAGAATGACAATTTAGGCTCTCTTCTTAAAACCATTGTTAATTGGATATTGTTAATTGTTAATTTTATTTATTTTACCATCCACCACCTCATAAACATCCGCTCCCTTCATAAATTCTGGCGCGATATGATCAAGGTCGGTGGCGGTTATAAC
>PFMH01000019.1 GCA_002785325.1 bacterium (Candidatus Howlettbacteria) CG_4_10_14_0_8_um_filter_40_9
GGAGTGCTCTTCCTACTATATGTTTTTAAAAAATTGGTGGGTCGTCTGGGACTCGAACCCAGGACACCCTGCTTAAGAGGCAGGTGCTCTAACCAACTGAGCTAACGACCCATGTTTATTAATTTTTTAAAAGCATTGCCACCTTTATAACTTTTAATCTGTTTTTCTCTCCTTAACGCTTCTTTTCTTGTTTCAAATTCCTCTTTATAAACCAGCCTTAAAGGTAATCTATTTTTCGTTGCCTTCGATCTTCCAGAAAAATGTCTTTCCAAACGATCCTCTAAATCTCCTGTACTCCCTATATAATGTTTACCATCTTTTTCACTTAAAAGTATATAAGTATAAAACATTTAAATTGTATTTGTTTATTACTGGCTCGAACCCAGGACACTCCCGCCAACGGCGGGATGCTCCCCGCCCGACTGAACGATTTCAGTCGTTCGGGCGGATAACCAACTGAGCTAACGACCCATATCTTTGAATCCCTAAATATCTAATTACTAATTACTAAAGAAGTTCCAATTTTCAAATGTCCAAAAGAAGATATTTGATTATTAATAACATTAGGATTTTATTGGAAATTAGAAATTGCCTGCCTGAATCGGTCGAGGCGGGTTAATTGGAAATTTTCTCTGGTGCCCCCTGTAGGATTCGGCACCGCCCGACGGCATATCGGTATGTAGGTTCTCACCTCAAGGGTTACCAAGATGTCATACAACTCTGGTGCCCCCTGTAGGATTCGAACCTACGACCTTCTGGTCCGAAGCCAGACGCTCTAATCCGCTGAGCTAAGGAGGCATAGTAAAATTATTTCAATCTTACAACTCAAAATAACAAGTCATATTTTAGCAGATTTATGGCTCCATTGCTACCTTTTTAGAGCAAAGGCGGGGCTTAAATAAACTTTATTCATATCGCAAAGCTTCGATCGGATCTAGCCGAGCGGCTTTGGCCGCCGGATAAATGCCGAAAATAAGACCAATCGCGCTCGAAACTCCAACTGCCAAAAGCACCGAGTTTAAGTTTACGATCGGCGCGAAACCGACAAATCTGGACGCGATCTTTCCCAGCAAAATGCCGAGGCCTATACCCAAGATGCCGCCAACCAAAGTCAAGATGATCGATTCGATCACAAATTGTTCCAAGATGTCGACTGTCCGAGCACCCACCGCTTTTCGAAGCCCGATCTCTCTCGTCCTTTCCGTAACCGAAACGAGCATGATATTCATGATACCGATCCCACCGACCAAGAGAGAGATGGCGGCGATACCGGCCAAGAGTGAAGTCAGTATACCGGTAATGTTGCCGATAGTCGACAGTAGATCGCTTGAAGTAAGGACTGTAAAGTCAGCGAGTTTCAGCTCGGCAATCTTGTGGTTGGCAAGCAAGGTGTTTTGGATATCTGTCTTCGCTTTATCCACGGAACTTTCGTCTATGGCTTGAGCGGTCATCGTATTGAAATTGTTATTGCCAAATGCGCTCATAGCGCTCAAGTTCGAGATAAATATTTGGAGGTTTTGGTTTCCGAAACCGCTTTCATCGGCTTTTGCGAGGACGCCGATCACTTTATATGTGTCGTTTCCGATCACAAAGGTTTTATCCAAAGATTTACCGTCCGGAGAAATCTCTGTCGCTACTTCCGACCCCAAGACAGCCGTTTTTGCTTTGCTTTCAACTTCACTATCATTATAAAATGCCCCCGTTTGAGCCGTAAGATTGTGGATTGAAAGATATGAAGCGGAAGTCCCGAGCACCGAAAACCGAGTGTCCTCGCCGTTTACCTTTAAGATAATGCTGCCAGACAGATCGCCAGAGACGGCTTTAAGATTTGGATTTTTTACTTTGTCCTGGAGAGAATTCAAATCGTTCAGAGTAAGGGTCGATCCTCCACTAAGACCTCCTTGTCCTTCAGCCTGACCACCGCGCGCGCCGCCCGATCCGCCGCCCTGGCCGGGACCACCGAAATTTCTCTGCCCGCCGGGAGTAATGGTAAGATTGGTCGTCCCCAAAGCGGCTATCCGAGTGCCGATAGTCGCTCGGACTCCATTGCCCAAAGAGATAAGTGCGATAACCGAACCAATCCCAATGATGATCCCCAAGATCGTCAAAAAACTCCGCCCTTTATTTCGGAAGATCGCTTTTATGGATTGTTTGAACATTACGATTATTTTCATAATAAAAATTAAATAATTTGTCCGTCCTTCAATCTTATAATCCGATGCGCATATTTGGCGATCTCCTCTTCGTGGGTAATAAGAATAATGGTGGCTCCTTTTTGATTAATCCTTTTAAAAATATCCATAATCTCTTTGGAATTTTTGGAGTCGAGGTTCCCAGTCGGCTCATCGGCTAAGATAATTGATGGATCCATCACCAACGCTCTCGCTATCGCCACTCTCTGGATCTGACCGCCAGAAAGCTGGTTGCTTTTATACTTTATCCGATCTATGAGGCCGACTTCTTTTATAATCTCTCGAGCTCTTTTTTCCGTCACTTTTACTTTGCTGTAGATGGTGGGGAGAACAACATTGTCCAAGACGGTCGTCCGTGGAAGAAGATTGAACTGCAGGAAGACAAAGCCGATTTGTTTGTTTCTAATAGCCGCCTGTTTAGTTTTGCCAAGCTTGCTGACATCTTCGCCGCCTAACAGATAAGAACCGTTAGATGGCCGATCCAAAAGTCCCAATATGTGCATCAAAGTAGATTTACCAGAACCGGATGGCCCCATGATCGCCACAAAATCGCCTTTTTTCAAAGTAAGGTCAATCCCTCGGAGCGCCGAGGTCTCTTCCTCCCCCGTCTGATACTTTTTGGTAATTTTTTTTAGCGCGATTATATCGATCATATATTATTAGATTAGATTATTCCCACTTAAAAGTTCGGGCGGCGATAAGAAATCCGGCGATCCCCCAAACAAGAAGAACTAAAAGATCAATTCGGATAGTATAGAGGGAGACTCCTTCTGATATCACCTTTCGAAGCGCGTCTGACATATACGAAAGAGGCAAAGCGCGAGAAACTGGCTGAAGCCACGTCGGCATTGCTTCAATCGGGAAGAATACTCCGCCCAAAAACATCATTGGCATCGTAACCGCTCTTGTCATCGGCTCAACAGTATCGACATTTTTCGCAAGAGATGACATCACAAGACCGAAAATAAGGAAGACAGTGGCGCCAAAGGTAAGAACGATGGCAAATGTTAAGATACTACCATAGAAATGAGCGCCGAAAGCGAGAACCCCAACCGCTACCATGATAATCGCCTGCATGATGGCCACTAAAAGTCTAGTTATCACTTGAACGATGAAGAAGTTTACCGGATTTATCGGCGTGGCGAGAAGCCTCTTTAGAACCCCTCTCTCCCGAAGCGTGGTGATCCCGTTCGCTATCCCCACGACGCCTCCCATCATCAGGCTCATCGCGATAAGCCCCGGCAAGAGAAAGTCGATATATTTTAGATCCTTTGATTTGTAGGCTTCTTTCGTGAGCGTCAGTGTCTCCGGCTGCCCTGTCATCTGTTGGTTAAATTTGCCGATAAATTGATTGACTACAGTAGCGACAATCTCAGCATCCTGAGCCTTGTTTTCGTTAAATAGGATATCAATGGCGGTCGGAGTTATTTTGGCTGGTGTTGTTGGAACACCAAGCGCTTTGACCTGTTTTGGCGGATCGACGAGCGTCTCAGGAATTTCGATCACTGCTATTCTTTCCCCTTTCTCGAGAGATGCCTGCTCGCTTTCTTCACCGTCTTCAGAAATCTTCAAAACCTCAACCTTTTTTAAGGCTTCCACCATTTTCGCCGCCGTTTCCGATTTGCTTTTATTTACCATTCCGATATCATAGGTCCTGTCTCCGCCCTGAAACATCGCTCCGAAAAGCCCCATCATAAAGATAGGGAAAAAGACGCTCCAAAAAAGGACCTGTTTATTCCTCAATGTCATTTTGATGTTGGCTAGTAAATATTTCATGTAAAATTTTTAATTGTTTAGTCTGTTTTTATAATCTTAATTTGTCATTCTGGCTTGACCAGAATCAAATTTGGAAATTATAAATATCGATTCTGGACTCGGTTCATCGCCAGAATGACAGTAATAGACACTTCTAAAATTTTGAACTTTGAATTATAATTTTAACTTTTTCATTTTTAGTTTTAAACTATCTATTACTTTTCTCTTAATGACTTTCCCGTATAACTCAAAAATACATCCTCCAAAGTCGCTTGACTGATATGAAGATTGTCGAGCTTAATATCATTTTTCTTAGCGTATTCCAAAAGCTGATTTATCGTTTTGTGCGAATCTTTGGTCCGGAGGCTGTAAACATCGCCCTCGACATAGTCGGCTGTCAGCGCCCCCGTCTCTTTTTCGAGTTTTTTAAGATCAATCTTTTTATCCGCGCTAAACTCAACTTTATTCTCCGCTTTTAACTTCCGTATCAACCCTCTCGGCGAATCGATATCCTTGATCTTCGCTTCATCCATGATCGCCACTCGATCGCAAAGATACTCGGCCTCTTCCATATAATGAGTTGTTAAGATGATCGTTTTCCCGCCTTTTCGAATCGCATCGATAAGATCCCAAAGATTTCTTCTTGCTTGCGGGTCAAGACCGGTCGTCGGCTCGTCTAAGAAAATGAGTTCAGGACTATTTACCAAAGCCATAGCGATCGAAAGACGCTGTTTCTGTCCGCCGGATAAATCATTGACAAATGTCTTGGCCTTCGGCATCAAAGAAACTTCCTCCAGAAGCTTAGAACTCTTTTGAGCCTCGTCATAAAAACTCCCGAAAAGATCAAGCGTCTCTTCGCATGATAGAAAATCAAAAAATGCCGTTGCTTGAAGCTGAACCCCGATTCGCTCTTTGATCTCGTGGGCATTAGTAGAAACATCAAATCCCAACACTTTTACTATACCGCTCGTCGGTGTCCTTAGGCTTTCAAGCATCTCCAGCGTAGTTGTTTTCCCGGCTCCGTTTGGTCCGAGAATACCAAATATCTCTCCCTTTTTCACTTCAAAAGAGATATTGTCGACGGCTTTGAAATTGCCGTACTTTTTTGTCAGATTTTTAACTTCGATAATATTGGCCACTTTAGAATTTTTAGTTTCAAATTTTGTAAAGTAGGGATGAAACCTTTCTAGCTGTCATTCTGGCGCCATCGCGGAGCGAAAAGACCAGAATCTATTTTGTTAAATGTCTTTGATTCTGGCCTCCGGCGTTTTACGCAAGTCTCCAGAATGACGAAAAAAGATATTATTTTGCTGTATCGGTCTTACGATTTAGCTTTTCTTTCATCTCCGTCAGCTTACCGATCATCCCGTCTAAAAATTGGGGCAATTCATCTGCTTTTATTAAAATAAGAGCTTTATCATGCTTCCCGCACACCACAAGCTTGTCGCCCGCCCGAAGCTTCATCTCGTCTCGCGCTTCTTTCGGAATGACTATCTGCCCTCTCTCTCCTACTGATGTTGTGCCGTAGCACTTCCCGTGTCCAATTGGTTCCATGATCTCTCCTTCCTACCCGTACCCGAAAATTTCAGGTTCTGATCATACTTTTCATACTTATCATATCTGAAGAAAAAGTCTTTGTCAACAATTTCAAATTTATCATAAAAATCGCCAATCCCGATCAGTTATCTATTGTGTTAGAACAAGACCTTCCCATTTTCTTTTTTTAAGTACATGGCTTTTAAGAAAGCTTCCTCATAACCATCGGCATTGTGTTGGGATGAAAACAAATATTCTGCTCTTTTGCGTGGTACTGTCCGCGGTATCTTATCTATCTCGTTCATCTTCGAGACAGTTCGGTCGATATATTTTAATTGTGAAGAGGTTACTTTCGTATCGTTTTCGTCTAGATCCAAGTCATCCACTGAGATCAAGACGCCACTGTGGTCGATAAGCTCCGTTAATGATCCTAACGCCGGTCCGACTACTGGAGTGCCGGAAGCCATAGACTCGGCAACCACTAAACCAAACGGTTCAGCCCAGATATTCGTCATCATGGTTGCCTTAGCCTCGCGCAACAGTTTCGTTTTTTTATCAGCCCCAACAACACCTAGAAACTTATCCTGCGACTTTAGATACGGCTTTATAAACTTTTCAAAATAGGCTATCTCGTGAGTTTCAGACATCTTCCCAATAAAGACTATCGGCATTTTAACCTTATGCGCCACCGCAAGAGCAATGTGCGGTCCCTTTTCCATGCAAAATCTCCCTACCCAAATAAGATAACTGCTCTTCTTGTTTCCATTGACGCTGTAAAAATCTAGATCGATCGCGTTGTAAACAGTACCCAAGTGCTGTCTTATATTTATATATTTCAAATAACTTCTAGCCTGATCTTTGCTAATGCTGACAAAATAATTGCCGATCTTTGCCAAATCTTGTATAAGCTTCGGAAGATGGTCTTTAGCCGGTCCGTGAAGGGTATGAACAATGGGGATATCTCCGGTATCCACTAACTCCTTCTTTTGAAGAACAATGTCGGCTTTAAAGAGAAATCTAGAGTTGTCTTTGCGCATCTTTTGGGCGTGGATAGCCAATGTATGATCCCAGATAACATCCGGCCTCTCCGTCACGGCCATCTCGTACGCTTTTAGATTGCATGACTTTTCCTGCTCAAAAGAAACACCTTGACCCAAAGATTTTGGTGTCGTCGCCACGAGATACGCTGATGTTTCGCTGTCTCCGGAAGCGAAAAGGTAAACATCATAGCCTCGTTTTACCAGCTCTTCAGAGGCGATCGATACTACCGTTTCGATACCGCCATATTTTTGACCATGTATAAGAATCGGGATTACAGCCGGCGCGATTATACAAATCTTCATAAATCTTTTCTTCCCTTTATTTACAATACTCTCCTCTTTATACCAAACAATTTTTCAGAGATCTTGGTTCAATCATACCTCTTATTCTTGAGATCTGCGCTTAAATAGAGTATAATATGGTGGTATCTTTTACGGTGAGTGGTGTAGTTTCAGCCAAGGGCTGATCAGCCC
>PFMH01000072.1:0-1219 GCA_002785325.1 bacterium (Candidatus Howlettbacteria) CG_4_10_14_0_8_um_filter_40_9
GGTCAGTTATGTTTTGTATGAATAATCTTATCTTTCCTAATTCATTTATCGTATTAGGAGAATACCAAAACTCAAGATTTGTTACAGCCGGTGTTGCACTGTCTAATGTTTCCCATTTTTTTTCAAGTATGGTAAGAAGTTTTATTATTTTATCCCAATCGTAATCAGTAGTCTTAACTTTTGCAATTAGTAAAGCCAGTGGATTTATCTCAATTCCATATGAATTTCTATCAAGTAATAGCGACTCTAGGATAGTGACCCCACTACCACAAAAAGGATCAAGAATATTATCTCCAGCCTTGCTATAGCTATTAATTAAATCTCTAACTAATAAATAATGGAGCATTGCTGGATAGTTATGGATTTTATGTCTTCCAAATGTCAGTGGCGTCCCTCTGTAGTCATACTCTTCTCGTCTTGTTCGTGTATACATTCTTTTCATTCTACCAAGACTAATACTAAATTACAGTATATTTCCAATATAGTTGTGCCAATTACCATTCTTAGCTTGACAATATCAAACAAAATACTATAATCCAATTGTTATAAATCCCACTTTTGTGAGATTTAGAAGCACTTTTGTTTTTTTGTTGGAACGGGCCGATTAACGTGCTAGAGAAAACCTCCTAAATAATCCCTGGGGACCAACATAAAAGAGACTTAATGTCTTTTTTATGTGCCCTAAACCTTTCAAAGGTTCATATTAATGAACTTTTGTGACAACATTTTCGTTTGATCATAATTCTAAAGGCCTTGTTAATCTCGAGACGAGTTCTTATGTGGGTTTAAATTCCGAACTCATAAAAGAATTGCAAGGAATTTTACGTGAAGAATGTAATTTAGAGTTAGATTTAGAAAAAACAACAGAAGTAGCTCGTTTACTTATGGACTGCTATTCCTTACTTCTTGATCCAGAAAAGGAGGGTAAGCCATGATCGATACTGTTCGTTTTAAAATTCCACTTAATGATCATTTTTATCCCCTCATTCGTGCAAAAAGTCGTGAATCCATGAGAAAAGATAATGATCTTTTATTTGAAGATCGTTGGAAACTTGATGCTTCAATTCCCGTTAAGCCCTTCAATGCAAGAGTTAGTGTGTTGGTATATGATCCTACCTGTGTATATATAGAATGCAGTTTGCCCAAAATCTTCTATGGGCATAACGTCAAACTGCTTTACCCTTCACAACTTCTTCCAACGGTTGAGTTAATAGATGAA
>PFMH01000072.1:1307-1449 GCA_002785325.1 bacterium (Candidatus Howlettbacteria) CG_4_10_14_0_8_um_filter_40_9
CCAATCTTGAAGCACTACGAGTCTTGGATTTCCTCTCCATCCTCCGGTATCCAAAAAAAAGCATCCATATTTACCCATCTGAGAGCATTAACTGGAGTGGAAGGACTTATACTATCAAGTTCTATATGAAATCAGCTGAGTT
>PFMH01000092.1:0-1189 GCA_002785325.1 bacterium (Candidatus Howlettbacteria) CG_4_10_14_0_8_um_filter_40_9
TAGTAAAGGAAGATGACTACCTTTTAAATTTAACGAGATATATCCACCTAAATCCCATTACCGATAAAAACAAAACGGCTACTTACAAAGGTCAGACCTTTGTAAAATTAACAGACTTTGATTTTTCAAGCTATCAAGATTATCTTGGACTTAGGAAGACAGAGTGGTTAAGCCCGGAATTTATACTAGAATACTTTAACGAAAACAAAAAACAGGGAATTATAAACAAGAACTCATACAAAGATTTCGTCGAAAATTACCAATTTGATCCCTCGGAAATACTAGGTAACCCTATACTAGAGTAGCCTTTACAAAGGTCAGACCTTTGTAAAGTGTTGAGTCTATAGGCGTGATAATGTTATACTCTTAAGGTAAGTCAAACTAACTTCCAATTATGAAAAGGATCTATTCTACAGAAATATCAGAACATATCGGGAAAGAAACCAAGCTTTCGGGCTGGTTACATAGAAAGCGTCAGATGGGTGGGATCGCTTTTGTAGTCGTAAGAGATGGCAAGGGCATGGCTCAATGCGTGGTACAAGGAAAAGAAGCCCTCAAGGTTTTGGAGAATCTGAAAGAAGAATCCGTGATTTCTATCTATGGAAAAGTAAAAAAAGAAGAACGAGCGCCACAAGGAGCCGAGGTCCATGTCGAGAAGATCGAGATCATCTCAAAAGTCACAGAAGACCTGCCGATAACGATCAACAAAAAAGAATTCAACATAAATCTCGACACACTTCTTGATAATCGCACTCTTGCTCTCAGAAATCCGAAACAGAGAGCGATATTCAGAGTTCAGGGAGAGGTTATGAAAGCATTCCGATGCTTCTTTGAGGAAAAGGAGTTTGTCGAGATAAATACTCCTAAGATCGTTTCTGCCGGCGCCGAGACAGGCGGAGCAGAGATGTTCAGCATGAAATATTTCAAAAAAAGAAGCGCCTATCTTGCCCAAAGCCCACAACTATACAAGCAAATCATGGTCGGCGTTTTCGAAAGAGTTTTTGAGACAGCTTATGTCTATCGCGCTGAGCCATCGGCAACCACGAGGCATATATCGGAATACTTGAGTTTGGACGCCGAGATGGGATTTATCGAAAGCTGGACGGATCTTATCGATATTTATCAAGAATTTATAAAATACTTGATCGACAGACTTAAAAAGAATTGTCAAGAAGAGTTTGATTTTCTA
>PFMH01000092.1:1215-1346 GCA_002785325.1 bacterium (Candidatus Howlettbacteria) CG_4_10_14_0_8_um_filter_40_9
GATCCCTGTTATGACTTTAACAGAAGCGCAAAAGATTATCGGAAAAGAATACAAGGTAAAGTGTGTTGGCGCTCCCGACCTTGACCCAAAACAAGAAAAACTGATCTGCGAATATACGACAAAAAAACATA
>PFMH01000032.1 GCA_002785325.1 bacterium (Candidatus Howlettbacteria) CG_4_10_14_0_8_um_filter_40_9
CCGGTACATTCATAACTTCATAACCTTCCCTTCGGATCTTATCGAGAGCATATCTTAAAACAGCTTGTTCTAGGATAACCAGCTCATTTTTCAAGATATAGCTTCTTGTGCCTCCAATTTTTACGCCTCTTTCGATATCCAAAAGATTGTTCTTTTCTCCTAGTTCTACATGATCTTTTATAGGAAAAGCAAACTTAGGAATCTTGCCCCACTTCTTTATCTCTTTGTTCCCACCTTCGTCTTTTCCTATCGGCGTATCCTTTGAGGGGATATTCGGGACAAAGAGTATAAGATCATTAAACTGCTTTTCAACTTTAGTCATCTCTGGTTCTAGTTTTTCAAGCTTTTGTTTTATTACTTTGGTTTTTTTGATTATGTCTACATCCGGTTTACCTTTTAGACCCTTGGTCAGCTTATTCTGTTCGGTTCTTAGATCCTCTACTTTTTGGATAAGTTCCCGCCGTTTGTCGTCCATCTTGATCAATCCGTCAATATCAACAGCATAGCCCTTGTCTTTGGCCGCTTTTTTTACAGTATTTATATTTTCACGGATGAAGTTTATATCTAGCATAATATAGCTCTTAGCTTCCATTTATTAACTGTAATATATTTACTAAAAAAATTATATCTGAAAACACTAAAATTTTGAAGAAGAATATTTTGGCCCCACACTAAATGTTGGGATTAATCAGAACAGACTTTAAAAAATTATAGGGAAAATAAATAGTAAACAAATATTCACGATCGTGAGTATTTGATTACTATATTTACGTAAATATTTATCTCATATTCGTACAAGGCAAAAACAATATGTAATTTTTATCATACAAAAAAGAGAGCTGTTGCTCTCTTTTTATAAAGGTGATGATGCTTGATGATTCCTGAGAGAGGGTTTTGTTCCCCCTCTCTGGACCCCTACTTTTACGTAAGAGCCTTCCCCCTTAGGATGTATCTATAATACCAAATAGTTATCAACTTGTCAAGTACTTTTGGTAATGTGCACACACTTATGGCGGTTTTTGGAAGGAGTAAGTATGCTAAGTTGCATGAGTACAAAACTACCGGAAACAATTAAAGAAGAGAGGCTAAGATGGGTATTGCCTATCGTTAGAAAAGAAATAAAGTTAAAGGAAGCCGCCAGAGTATTCCCCCATGGTAAAAGAACATTGGAAAGATGGGTCTCTAACTACAAGGAATACGGGGAAGAAGGGCTGGAGCCCAGATCTACTAGACCGAGAACAAGCCCTAAAGAGTATCCAATAAGTATTAAAGAAAGAGTTATCGATCTCAGGAAAGATACCGATCTCTGCGCTTTAAAACTCCATTACAAGCTGATAAAGGAAGGGATTAGACTTCATCCCAGAACCATAGGCAAATACTTAAAGAG
>PFMH01000021.1:0-463 GCA_002785325.1 bacterium (Candidatus Howlettbacteria) CG_4_10_14_0_8_um_filter_40_9
ATTGGTCCTGGATGCTCAATGGGCATAAGGTCCTGTGCATGGGGTGGAAACCTGAATCCGGGTTTCTGCCGTATTACTGGGATAGCTATAGCGAGCATATGATCTTATACGCTTTAGCTATCGGTTCGCCTACTCACCCCATACCTAGAGAATACTGGCAGGAATGGGATAAGCCTGTGGACGAATACGCGGGATATAGGGTGGTCTATTGCAATACAGGCAGCTTATTTGTCTATCTGCAGTCGCATGCATGGATAGATTTCCGCGACATCCGCGATAATGAGATTGACTACTGGCAGAATTCTATCAATGCGGTGGACGCAAACAGGCAATTTTGTATAGATAATGAGACGGATTTTATCACATATTCTGATAATCAATGGGGTCTTACGGCATCGCTTGGGCCGTGGGGCTACAAGGGGTACGGCGCAAAACCAGGATGGCCGGTTCATGACGGGACGAT
>PFMH01000021.1:505-6533 GCA_002785325.1 bacterium (Candidatus Howlettbacteria) CG_4_10_14_0_8_um_filter_40_9
CGTGAAAAGATTTTTAAGCAGAGTCTCAAGATAATATTCTCCTAAGATCCCCCTTTGTTTCGGATTTTTGAGTACATTTTCCAACCCCTGCAGTTGATCGGCGATAGAAACGACTTGCTTGTTCGTATCCTCAAGCTTAGTTAACTTTTCCGTCACATCGCGGATGATGCCTGTACTAGACTTGAATTGATCTTGGATGGTCCGCGACATATCGGAGTTTGTTTTTGAAAACTGCTCCGAAAGTTGGTTCAGTTGCTGCTGTAAAAGAAGCATACCTTTGTCGTCCGCTCCTCCCTCCTGTTTCTTACTCAAAAACAAAGCTAATCCGATAAAGCCGGAGATAATAGTTCCAATAATAATTAATGTATTTTGATCCATAGGTGATTAGTGATTAGTGATTAGTGGTTAGTGGTTAGTGGTTAGTGGTTAGTGAAATTATAGCGGGAACCGTCCAATAAAACCAGTATACAAAGCATTCGGGCGCGGTTTTTTCGTTAAAAACCGCGCCCATCCCTCTTTCTAACAATGAACCTTTTGGGTTCTTCCTACCGGACTATAGACGATGGCTTGCACCACCACCGTTTATTATTGCGAGAATCCGGCTTATTGAACCGCCGATCCAAGAAAAAACGACCTTAATTGCCGCCCTCCTAGCGGCTTTTCTTTCCCGCGCCTTCCCTTCAACGAAATCTAAACTCATCCTGGTATACATGCTGTCCTGGGGTCCCTGTCCATATATCACTTTCCAGCCTCCTCCAATATTGATTGTCTCCTAAAAGCCTCAGGGTCATGAAGCAATTCCATACTAAATTCCTGTGTCCCCGGCTGTGGCACACCCGGGGGCAAAGAAACCCCCTGTTTTCCTTCAATTCCGTCGTAGAAGGTATCTTGATCGTCCTTCATTATCCTATATAGCCTTGCGTCCTCTCCTTTCCTCACAAAGTGTCGAAGAAAAAGAAATCCGGCAACAACCAAGACAAGTGCACCTAGCAAAACTCGAATCAACACGTCAACCACATCCTCCCTCACATGTATTTTCTTCTAGTCTCTTCACCACTTCGTTTGTGGCCCATGATCAATGCTTTTAGTTTCCTTCGAAACCTTCTTGACCAAGGCTCACCAAGTGGCAGATTCCGCCGTTTCACGGCATCATGAGGGACGACTGGAAGAGTTAATTCTTTCTTAACCGGCATTTGAAACTCCTTTTTCTCGACAAGTAACCGATATTACTCAGTGACACACGCCTATTTGCTCAAAGGTTGGCTGCTCTTCTATCATACCAACCGAATCTCGAGGCAACATGTATGCCGATAAAAAATCTACGGCAAACGAAAGTTGGTAATCCTTAAAACTAGGATTACATTTTATTCATTTTTTGCCAGCTTCCGTCTCAAGAGCAAGAATATCGAAGGGTCTTGGCAACAAAGCACTCAAGTGAACAAAACCCCAAGTCCGGTTTTCATCCACCAGACTTATCTTAAATTTCATAAGGGCTATCATCCGTTACCTCACCTCTTTTCTCAAGATACAGGCCATTATTTTCCAGGTAATTATAACCTAATCATTACCTTTTTACAATGATATTGTATCAAACACTATCTAAGAACAAAATGTATTCTCCGCCTTCTTTTTCGTGCCATAACTTTTCTCGGCAGATGTTTGTCGGCAAATTCTCTCCAGTTCTCTTTCAGCCATTTTTTTTGTAATAAATATAGATCTTCGAGCCCTCGCTCTTGCATTTCTTTTTTTATGACCCCGCCGGCGTGTGGAGTGTCATATTTTTTCTCGTGCGGCGAAGCAAAGCCATGAGCGTAGTGCACCATCTCGTGGGCAATCACAGAGTCAATAAGGAACTCTGGAATACTTGGCTCTTTAAAAAGCCCATTGATCGTGATAATAGTAGTACGGTGTCCCCTATCTCGGTCATTTTGATTTGGGATTTTATTAGAAATTACTTGCCCGCCCGGAGCACTGCATAGGAGAGGAAATTTAGAATTAGAAATTTTTTGTGTCTGCCCTTGTTTGATAGACCCCAACCTCGAACGCGTTTTTCTACCGAATTTGATAACCACGTCATTCGTCTGTCCGACATCAGCAAAATACCGATCCCAAAGAAAGTCCAGTCTTCCTTGTAAAAAGTTATCATCCCTCATGTACTAGTTGTTAGTGATTAGAGGTTAGTGATTAGGAAAAGTTAATCTTATCTAAGCCCCTCGACCGATTCGACAAGCTCACGGCAGATAAGCTCTCATCGAGTATGGGCGGTCTCGAGTCGAAAAAGGGGTAAGCGGAATCGAGAACCTATATTTACTATACGCTTATTTTAGAACTTTGCTTTTTGAAATTTCGCTTGATTTTTTACTTTTAATAGCTGCTTTTATAAGCCCTAAAAATAGAGGTCGTGGGGTGTATGGACGAGACTTGAACTCCGGATGATATTGGACCGCGACAAAGAAAGGATGATCAGGAATTTCTACTACTTCCACCAAGTTATACTTTGTGTTCATCCCTACCACTTTGAATCCGCAATCTTCCAACTTCTTTTTGTATTTGTTATTGAACTCATATCTGTGTCGGTGCCGTTCTGAAATATTTTCCGATCCGTATAGTTTATATGAAAGCGAATCTTTTTTGAGTTTGCATTCAAACGCTCCGAGCCGCATCGAACCGCCATAGTTTTCTTCGCAAATATTTTTCTTCTGCTCGTCGATAAAATGAATAACGGGTTCTTTGCATTTTTCATTTATCTCTTCCGTGCACGCATCTCTTATTCCGCAGACATTTCTGGCGAATTCGACTACTGCCACCTGCATGCCGAGACATATCCCAAGATATGGGATTTTTTGTTCCCTCGCATATCTTACCGATATGATCTTCCCCTCGATCCCGCGAGAACCAAATCCGGGCAGAACAATCATCGCATCGATCCCCAAAAGCCCCTTTGTATTGCCCTTTTCGATCTCTTCACTGTCTATCCATTTGAAATTTATCTTGACGTTCTCTTTCCAACCCGCCGCCATCAGCGCTTCCTTGATACTTTTATATGTATCTTCGTTTGATAAATATTTGGCTACCAAGCCGATTGTCACTGAACCGTTTTTGTGGTTTATATTTTTAAAAAGTTCCTTCCATTTTGAAAGATCGGGCTTTGTTGTCTTTAGGCCCAGTTTTTTTGTAATAAAGTTGCCAAGATTGGACTTCTCGAGGTTTAGAGGAACCTCATAAACGCTTTTTATGGTCGGAAGCGGGATGACTGCCTCTTCGGCCACGTCACAAAAAACCGAAAGTTTCGTTATCTCTTCTTTGTGAATTGGTTTGTCGGATCTGGCGCCGATGATATCCGGCATGATACCCACATTTCGAAGATCCCGGATAGAGTTTTGCGCCGGTTTAGTCTTTAGCTCTTTACTGGTCTCCAGATAAGGAAGGTAAGCCAAATGAACATAGAGGCAGTTATTCTCGCCCACTACCCTCTTCATCTGACGTATCGCTTCTATAAAATGTATCCCTTCATAGTCTCCGATAGTTCCGCCGACTTCAACTATATGAATGTCAAAACCCTTAGCAGCGGCCAATATCATATCTTGTATCTCAACTGTTAGGTGACTAACTACTTGTACGGTTTTTCCGAGATAACCGCCTGCTCTCTCTTTGTCGATGACATATCTAAAAACCTTGCCGCTCATCAGTGAGCTTTTTTGGGTGAGGTTTTGATCTAAAAATCTCTCATAATGTCCAAGGTCGAGATCTGTCTCGGCACCGTCATCCGTTACAAAAACTTCGCCGTGTTCAGCCGGATTTAAAGTGCCTGCATCGACATTTAGATAAGGATCGAGTTTTTGAATATTTACTTTTAGCCCGCGAGCTTTAAGGATAGCGCCGATCGACGCCGCCATAACACCCTTTCCTAGTCCGGAAAGGACACCTCCTGTTACAAAAATAAATTTGGTGTTTGATTTAGACATTTTGATTATTTAAATTTAGATTTTTTAAAAAAACTAAGAGCGCACGCCCCCTCTCTTAGTAAAAGCTTCGATACATATCCACCGATAATATTGTAAAAGATAAAAAAGAATCAGTCAAATAGGTTTTTAGCTATTTACTCTCCCTAAATGAACAAATATCTTTATATGCGCAACGGGCGCATTCGCCATAGCCGGGAACGGCTTCGAAATCATTTTGAACGATTCCTTCCGCGACTTTAAATATCTCTTCTTCTGTTTTCTCCAGATCTTTTTCCGTCCTTTCTGATTTCCCGACAACGCCGGTATCGACATAATGAAGAGTCAAAATTTCTGGTATACCACCGTTCATCTCCTTATATGACAACGCGTAGATGGACAGCTGTCTGCTTTTCTTTGCATTGTCGTCCGCCTTTTCCTGATCACTAATATCTGAGGTTTTGAAGTCCCTGATTTCAGTAGGTTTCCCGCCCGAATCGGTCGAGGCAGGTAAACTGCTAATTTTCCCCTGATATACCGCGTCATATCTTCCATTTACCTTGACTTTCAAATCCCCACGGCTAATAACAAACCCAAACTTTTCTTCGATCAAGCTGGGAAGTCGGCTTTCTTCTTCTTGTGTTTCAAAAAAATGTTTTAGCGCTATCTTTCCTTGCTCAAACCGCTCTTTTTCATGCTGGCGATGAATAAATCCTTCTGAAACCCATGCATTTTCATAAACTTTTACGATGTCCTCTAGCGAAACCTGCATCTTGTTTATCCGTCGGACAAAATACTCGCCGATCGCGTTATGGATCGCCGAACCGTAGATAACGGCATGATGTTTGATAACGGGTATTTTCAAGATATGAATGTATTTGAACTTTAGCGGACAAGAGATATAATCGTCTATCTGATGAGGACTTAGGTTTAAGATACCTCCGTTATAAAACTGCTTCGCTGTTTCAGGAATAGATGTTTTCTCAAATTTCTTGATAAGCTCTATCTTTTCAATCTTCTTTTTCTTGCTCTCAATCTTCGGGAGATCCAACGCTTCGAGAACAAAAGGAGAGACTTTTTTCAGCCTCTTTTTGCCATAATCCTCCCCAAAAGTAAGATAAAGTTCTTTTCTTGCCCTAGTCATTGCGACATAAAAGAGCCGTCTTTCTTCCTGAATATGGAAATCTCCTTCAGGAAGACGCTCTTTTATGAGCTCTGGCGGGATCTCCAGTTGCTCGGATCTCCTTCTCGCTGGGAAATCGCCGTCGACAAGATTTATCATAAAGACGATATCATACTCTAATCCTTTCGCCTTATGAACGGTGATGATATTTATGGCATCGATATCGGGATCGACTTCCGCCGTTGCCGGATCGTCGCCGGCCTCGATCAAAAGATCGAGCTCATTTTTAAGGTTCATCAACCCCTTGTCCCTCGAAACGTATTCAAAATCCATCACCCTTTCGAAAAACTTGGCTATATTTTGAATTTTCAAGTCTATACTTGCGTTTTCTTTCGCCTCTTTCGTAAGTTTCGAAAGATATCCGGTGTCTTTCAAAAATGAATAGATCACTTGTCCGGCGGTACTTATCTGCATATCCTCTCGAAACGTTTTGAGGTCGTCATTAATAGTTTTTATCTTCGACATCGTACTCTCATCAACGGAAAGTCCCGTATTTTCCAGCTTTTCTTCGAGAGTTTTGTTCTCTCGAGAAGCACTGGAACTTAGATGAATAGCATCTTGCATATCAACGCCGTAAACTTCGGAAGTTATCAGATGAAAGAGCGACAGAGAATCTTCGGCGTCGCAAACTGCATCTATAAAAGACAAAAGAATCCTTATCTCCGAGCGCGAGTATAGGCCGTATGAACCGGAAAATTTGTAAGGAATGCTTTTCACATTCAAAGCTTGCATGAAAGGCTCGGCCTGGGAGTTTTTGCGAATAAGGATCGCCATATCTTTATAGCTTATCCCTTCCTTCGACTTTTCTGCGATGATATTTGCCACTCCATTAGCTTCACTGGAAAGCGTATCGGAAAATATGTGTTCTACTTTCGGCCCCTTCTTTTCGGATACCAATTTTTTA
>PFMH01000029.1:0-472 GCA_002785325.1 bacterium (Candidatus Howlettbacteria) CG_4_10_14_0_8_um_filter_40_9
GGTAAATTGGAATGGGTCACCGAGCGAGGGCACCTTAGCACAACGCTCAAGCACTGTGGCGCAAGCGAAAGTGGCCCCCAAGCCAGAGAACAAACCTGAGATGGCCAGAGCAGGTATCAAGGGGCAACATCCTACTGCGACTCAAAGCCGCGCACATGTGGATCAGTTGTTTGCTGACTTTGATCAACAATTTGCTCAGATTCAAAAGGATATGAATGATCGAATGGGTTCACTCTTTGGTGATGTCAAAGATAGTTTTTATGATAATGCCATGGAGGTCAGCCAAAAAGCTGACGACTCCCACGTCTATGTGAAAATTGATCTTGGTGATGTCGATGAGAACTCAGTTGAGGTCAATATTGATGATGGCATGATCCAAATCAAGGGCGAAAAGTCAGTGACCAGCGAGAATCAAAACGAAAATGGGCAAGCTGTAAGCAAGTCCTACTCGTCATTTAGCCGAGCTTTTCCC
>PFMH01000029.1:612-1366 GCA_002785325.1 bacterium (Candidatus Howlettbacteria) CG_4_10_14_0_8_um_filter_40_9
ATCAGAAATTCAGCAGGCCGGATTAGAAAATGGCGCCATCTTTTTTGGATTTGCACGCCGAGGCAACAAGCGAAAAAGTCGCGATGTCCCATTTTTTGGATGGTAAAATATCAGCGCTTGTGGGCACTCACACGCATGTGCAAACGGCGGATGAAAGGGTGTCATCTTTGGGAACGGCCTATATCAGCGATGTGGGTATGTGCGGAATTAAAAATTCGGTAATCGGTCTGGATACCGAGGTGGCGTTAAACAGGTTTTTAAATAAAGAAGAAAATTTGGGCTTTAAAATAGCCGAAGGTGACGAAGCGCGAGTTAATGCCGTTTTAATTGAAGTGGATGAAAGTGATGCAAAATCCAAAAAAATAATCCGTCTTCAGGAAAGCGTTTTATTTTCTTAGGTGGCAATATTTGGTTGTGCGTGTATAATATTATATGCTGGCTGATAGCTGGCAATATGATATGCCAATTATAAAAGAATGGAAAATAAAAGAAGGCGCGCCCGATGATTTTCTGGAACAATTTCCAGAATTTTCTCGTTTGGTGAAGCAAATTTTATGGGAAAGGGGAGTGCGCGATCAAAAATCAATAGATGAATTTTTTAATCCTGATTGGGAAACTGATGTGCACGACCCATTTTTACTGAAGGATATGGACAAAGCAGTAGAAAGAATCTTGCGCGCTTTAGACAAAAAAGAAAAAATAGCCGTTTGGGGCGATTACGATGCTGATGGAGTTTGCGGAGCGGCGGTTTTAT
>PFMH01000048.1 GCA_002785325.1 bacterium (Candidatus Howlettbacteria) CG_4_10_14_0_8_um_filter_40_9
TAATACTTATACAACAAGCAAATACTTTGTACTAGATTTAGATGCCGGCGATAAATTTAGAAATCTTAAGATAAATGGTAAACTGATCGATCTTAGTAACTTTACTGCTTCTACAGGAGTTTACTCAGTTACTACAGATGGTTGGCATGAAGATATAATGAGTAAGAATCTAATAGATAAAGAAAGCAGTTATTTTGAGAATAGTGTAGGGAAGTGGGTACAACATACCGCCGGAAGTTTTTTATGGAATACGTATACTGGCTTAGCGGAGCTTACACTACACAGTTCAGGAACATCTGGAGGAAAGGTTGCTTTAACTACTACCGCTAATAAAGTTTATAGATATAAAGTAACTGCCAGATTAAAATCCGGCACTGCAGTAGCTTTAAGATTAAGTAATGGCTATGCAGAAACCACATTTACGCCTACTGGGGATTTTCAGACATTTACTATTGACTCTACTCCCGGTACCGGAAATACTTATATCTATATATATGCGAGCAGTGGCTCCAACTCTTCGGTTTATGAAATATCTAAAGTAGAAGTCTTTGAAGTAGATCCTAAATACTCCAAGCTTAAAGACTTAAATTTCTTAGGCACTGTATTTAAAGAAGATGGTGATATGTCCACTTTAAAGAAGCCGAATAATACCTCTGTAGCTTTAGTATCTAATACCGGAGACACAAGATATTATGATGATCTAGGTAATATAATTTATGCGCCACTACCTACTACTTTAAAAGAAGGTGATGTTAGATCGGTTAAAATAGATGGTAGTAATGTATGGGTTGGGTTATCTGAGGGATTACAGCAAATAGGTATAGATAATTTAACTTCACTTAGCTATAACGATCTTTATAAAGATATAGTAGCTTTAAGTGCTGCAGGTAATTTATTATTAACAGGAAATGATGAAGCTGTATATAAATTAAGTTTAGTTTCGCCCGCCGAAAATAAAACAATATCTTATGTACGGGCAGTATTTAGATATAGTACAGATAGTGCAGTCTTTGATGCTTTAGGCACTAATACATTAGAGAAGTATTTTCATTTATATTATGTAGATGGCGCTTTAGTGCAGACAATAGGATCGGCAGTTGATACAGCTCCTATTTCAAATACACTACCATTAGCAGTAGCGTCCTGGTCAGCGGTCAAGTTCATTAACCCGGCAGAGATTAATTTACCATTCTCTTTAGAGGGGAATAAATTCGTTCTTAATTCAACTGACTATATTCTTGATGAGATGCTGATCGATAATAAGAAGTTTACACCCGAACAATTACGTTCATGGCATTACGCTAATGGTATGACTGATAATGTAAATCAAAAGGAAAAGATCGGTAGTCCG
>PFMH01000099.1:0-22830 GCA_002785325.1 bacterium (Candidatus Howlettbacteria) CG_4_10_14_0_8_um_filter_40_9
ACAATTAACAAAATAATTATATCACCTATTGAGTTAAACAAAAACATTGAGAAAAATCAGATAAACAATGAGAAAAAACTCCTAAAAAGGAGTTTTTTCTTATGTATAGCGTGATGTTCATAATCAATTTTGTGTCATTATACTTCTATGATCACCGGTATCACCATCGGTTGGCGCTTAGTCCTATTAAATAGATAACGGCTGATCTCGTCGCGAAGTTTTGACTTGGCATCGCCCCAGTCACCGTTTTTCGTGCCTTCGTATCTGGCCATGATCCTTCTGACCTCGCTTCTTGTATCATTCACAAGTTTTTCGTTTTCTCTCATATAGATAAACCCGCGAGAGATAATATCGGGAGATGTGATGATTTTTTTCGTGTTTCTGTCTACCGAACAGATGAGAACATATATTCCCTCGGTACTCATCGCTTTTCTGTCTCTGAGCACTATCTCGCCGACATCACCGATTCCCAAACCATCGATAAGTATCAAACCGCTTTGGACTTTTCTGTCCAACATTCTCGCTCCTACATTGTCTATCTCTAGCACATTACCGTTATCCAGAGCAAAGGTATTCTTACTTTCCATACCCACTTCCTCCGCCAGTTTAGCGTGATGCACTAGGTGATGTCTTTCACCATGAACAGGCATAAAGTATTTGGGTTTGACTATGCTTAAAACCATTTTGAGTTCTTCAGCGTAAGGATGACCCGAAACGTGTGCGTTGTTGCTGCCATAACTCGACTCAAAAACAACATTGGCTCCTTGTCTGAAAAGATCGTCGACCACAGTTCTTACGCTACTTTCATTACCGGGTATCGGAGAAGATGAGAAAATAACGGTGTCTCCCCTTTTTGTCTTCAGCTGTCTATGGTCTCCAGAAGCCATCCTGGCCAAAGCAGAGTTTGCTTGCCCTTGGCATCCGGTAAGCATAACAGCAACATTTTGATCAGGGTATTTGCTCAGCTCTTCTATCTTTATAATTAGTCCATTTGGCACTTTAAGATATCCAAGTCTCACCGCTATCTCAACGTTTTTTAATATGCTTCTTCCGGCAAAAGCAAGTTTTCGGTTTTTCTTATGAACAACATTTATAAACTGCTGGACTCTATTTATGTTTGAAGAAAAAGCTGCCATAAGAACTCTTCCACTGGCTTCGTTACAGAAATTTTCAAAGTTCACTTCGAGCGTTTTTTCGCTGGGCGAATACCCTTTGCTTTCTGCTCCCGTACTGTCCGACATAAGTAAGAGTACTCCTTCTGAACCAACCTCAGCGAGTTTCGCAATGTCGGTATTTTTATTATCGACAGGTGAGTGGTCCAACTTGAAGTCTCCGGTGTGAACTATTTTCCCAACTGGGGTGGTTATGATATAGCCTACAGCATCCGGTATAGAGTGTGTAACTCTAAACGCTTCTATCTCGAAAACTCCAAGCTTTATCTTATCCTTTTCAGGGTCTATGACGTTTAGATGACTTTTTAGATTTGCAGTTTTATGTTCCTCAAGCTTTCCTTCGATAAGGCCGAGCGTCAGCTTTGTGCCGTATATAGGCGCCGAGAGTTTAGGCCACAGATAAGGGATAGCACCCACATGATCTTCATGCCCATGAGTTATAACGATTCCCCTTACCCGATCTTTTTTATCGTTTAGATAGGAGATATCTGGGATAACGTAGTCGATACCCATCATCTCGCTATCGGGAAAACCAAATCCCATATCCACGATGATGATGTCGTTTCCATACTCAAAAACCGTCAGATTCTTTCCTATTTCCCCCATACCTCCGAGAGGAATAATCCTCAAACGTTTCTTACCGTCATCGACATGCATAATCTTATCATTCGGTACATTCGAAAGCTTACCATTTGTTTTAATATTCCTTCTCTTAAGCCTCGCATCATCAAGATTGATCCTCTTTCCTTTGTTTTGATTGTTACTTCTTTTTTGATTGTTTTGACTTGCCCCGCGTAGCTTTAGCGAAGTGTGGTTGTTTTGTTTGTTTTGTTCCATTTTTTTGTTAATTCTTTCTTGCCCCGCTCAACCCGAAAAAATATCGGAGGAAATGGGGTCTTTTTTTAATTGTTTTAGTTAATAAATTCTTGTTTAATTTATGATTTTGTAGTTTAATTTGTTATTTATATTCGATTACGAAAAGGTTGCTAGAATGTCATTCTGACGAAGGAAGAATCTCGAAATCCTTCTTCGCGCCTCCTCAGGATGACATAAAAAGTATATTTCGTATTTCAAAGTAAATTAATATTTTGCAGTATCCGTATCTGATATTTTAAAATAAACTTTCTTGTTTCAAGGCGTCTCCGCTTTCTTTTTCACTTTTATCTGAATTGTCCTTTTCGATATTTTTTTTCCAATATCTTCGGAATTTTATTAAAATCATCCTTCAATGTTTCCCGCAGTCCTCCGTTATACAGCGCCGCTGCCGGATGATAGAGAGCGAGATAAACCTGCTGCCCGCTTTCAGCCAAATCAGACTTTTTCTGAAATGCCTTACCATGAACATTTGAAATGCGAAATTCAGGGAAAAATCTGTTCATCGCATGGCGTCCGAGAAAAACGATCAGCTTTGGTTGAATGATTTCGATCTGCCGTTCGAGGTTCGGAAAGCAGGCTTTAGCCTCCTCGGGGAATGGATCACGATTTTCGGGGGGGCGATGTTTAAGTACGTTTGCTATATAAACATCGCCTCTCTTAAGCCCGATACTTTCGATCATCTCTGTTAAAAACTTTCCGGCCGCTCCCACAAAGGGTTCGCCTTCCTCGTCTTCTTTTTTCCCCGGCGCTTCGCCGATGAACATGATCTCCGCTTTCGGACTCCCGACTCCCGGCACATCCTTCGTCTTCGTCTGATAAAGATCACACCTTTTGCAATCCGCAATAATGCTAGAGATCTCTTCTAAGCTTTTAGCGTTTTGGATGTCTTTTGTCATTATATTAGTAAACAATTAACAGTTATCTATTAACAAAAGTCTTCTAATCGTGTCATTTTGGCTTATCCAGAATCCTCTCCCTCTCCCACGTCATTCCCACCACAGTGGCCTGCCCGAGCCGTATGGCCGGATATTGCCCACTACCGTGGTGCAATTCCGGAATGACAAGCAACGAAAAATCATAATCAAGCTGTTTCAATATGTTTATTTTTAGAGTAACCCGTGCTACTTGCCACTACGCTACTGATTTATAAATACTAGCTCTGCCTTCATAGTTTCCGTATCAAATATACAAAATGTCGGTTTGTAGAAATGCCCGGCGACTTCGCCCGGTCGTATAATTAAAGTTCCGTTAATCTTTTCTTCCCACGGGCTGTGCCAATGACCGCAAAATATCACATCCGTATCGTTCTCCCTTGCCAGCTTCTTCGCTGTTTGCGGATAATGGCAAAAGGCAATTTTTACATCATCAAATTTAAGTTCCCCGACATCCCCAAAGATTTTTATATTCTTATATTTTTTTGCTTTATCCAAAAATGCGTCGCGATCCCAGTCTGCATTTCCAAATATTATAGAGGACTTTATATTCGTTAACCCCATTATATCAATAGTTTCCAAAGATTGCAAGTCCCCAACCACTATTATATGTTTTACTTCTCTTTCTTGAACGAGAAGTAATGCTTTCTTGAGATTGGTCAGGTTAGAGTGAATGTCTCCTATTATTGCTATAATCATATAATAGTGGTCACTGATTTACACCGATTTTATTCGGATCCACACAGATAATAGATTTGCACGGATTAGTTGATATATCTTTTTATCTCCAATTTGTCGCCAAAGTTTACAAGTATACCGAGTTTAATGTCGGTCGCTTTAAGATAAAATAAAAGCTGCTTGATAGATTCATGATGAAGCTTTGGTGTGGCTTTAAGTTCTAAAATTATCCTTTCATCAACCAACAAATCAATCCTTTGTTTACCAACTTTTATATTTTCGTAAAAAACAGGGATTTCAATTTCCTTCTTATAGGCTATCTTGTTTTTCTCCAATTCAACCACAAGAGCATTACGATAGATATTTTCGTTAAGCCCACGACCAAGCTCTTTATAAGTCTTAAAGAAAATCCCTCTAAGTTTATAAGTAAGATCTTTGTAAAGCAATTCTTCTATTGCCATTTCGGTCCCCTCCGTGTAAATCAGTGGTTAATTAGAATCCGTGTCTATCTGTGCGCTAGCTCTGCTCGCGTGCTTCTTTGCGTGAAAGATTAAATCGTCCTTGATCATCTTTCTTAAGCAACTTCACTTTGATCGCTTCTCCTTCTTTCACTTCATCTTCAACTTTTTCAACTCTGTGATCAGCAAGCTCGGAGATATGAACGAGACCTTCTTTTCCGGGTAGAAATTCTACAAATGCTCCGAAGTCCATGATTTTTACCACTTTTCCATCGTAGATCTTCCCTACTTCGGGGTCTCTCACGATATTGTTTATCATCTCAACGGCGTTTTTAGCACCTTGTGCATCAGCAGATGCGACTATGATTGTTCCGTCGTCTTCGATGTCGATCTCAGCACCGGTTTCGGCAATAATCTTATTTATAACTTCTCCGCCTTTTCCGATCACTTCGCGGATCTTGTCTGTATCTATCTTTATCATCGTAAGTCTTGGCGCATACTCAGACATTTCAGTCCTTGGTTTTGCAATCGCAGCATCCATAACATCTAAGATCTGTATCCTCGCTTCCTTCGAACGCTTTATTACTTCGGCCAAAAACTCGATCGTAAGTCCTTTTACTTTGATATCCATCTGAATAGCGGTTGTGCCTTTTCTAGTTCCGGCAAGCTTGAAGTCCATATCGCCGGCAAAATCTTCCGCTCCCTGAATATCAGTCAAGATGACATGTTTCTTACTTAGATCACCATCGGTGGTGATGAGCCCCATAGCTATTCCGGCAACAGAGTCAGTGATCGGTACGCCCGCATCCATAAGCGCGAGTGAAGATCCGCAGACAGAACCCATCGAGCTTGAACCATTGCAACTCAATATCTCGGAAACTACCCGGATAGTATATGGGAAATCGCTATCGAGAGGCAAAACTGCTTCGAGCGCTTTTTCGGCTAGAAAGCCGTGGCCGATCGCTCTTCGTCCAGCGCCAAGGCGCCCCGTCTCACCATAAGAAGCTGGGGTATCGACATAGTGATGCATATATTTTTTACTGAACTCCTGATCCATACTCTCAACAAGCTGCGCCTTTGAAGGCGAGGCAAGAGTTACCGTCGAGAGAACCTGAGTCTGACCTCTTTGAAAAAGGGCTGAACCGTGTGTTCTCGGCAAAATACCAGCTTCAGAAGATAAGTCTCTCAACTCGTCAAATTTCCTATGATCGGGACGATTGCCCTCTTCGAGGATAGATCGTCTTACTTCGTCTTTGATTACCTTTTCGAATGCCTGTGAGATCTCTGCTTCTTCGAATTTTTCAGCAAAAAAGGTTAGGACATTGTCTTCAAGCTCAGCAATCAGGGTGTTTCTTGCGATCTTGTCCTTATGTCGAACTGATTCTCCCAATTTGTCAGCTAGATATTTGGATATTTCATCATAGATGTCAGTTTTTGCCTTAACGAGTTCATATTTCAAAGGCTCTACATTCAGCTCTTTGACTAACTTTTTCTGAATTTCGATCACTGGCTGGATAGCTTTGTGAGCGAATGATAATGCTTCTTCAAGTTCGTTTTCTGGGATCTGCTTTGCTCCACCCTCGATCATGGTGATCGCTTCTTCTGTACCGGCAACGAGAAGGTCGAGGTCTGATGTCCCCATCTCTTCGATGGTCGGGTTTACAACTAGTTTGCCGTCGATCCTGCCGATCCTGACAGCACCGATCGGTCCCTCAAAAGGAGCTCCGGTTATCATAAGCGCGGCAGAAGCAGCAGTAAGCCCCAAAACGGCCGGGTCTATAGAGAAATCGTATGAAAGCGGCGTTACGATAATCTGAGTTTCATTCATAAAGCCTTTTGGGAACATCGGTCTGATCGGTCGATCTATCATCCGAGACCTAAGCATCGCAAGTTCTGAAGGTCTAGCTTCTCTTTTTATAAAACGAGAGCCGCTGATCTTGCCGGTGGCATACCACTTATCCTGAAATTCAACGGTCAAAGGAAAATAATCCTTATCCATATCCGCCTCTTTTTTTACGACAACCGTTGCCAAGATTACCGTGTCGTTATAACGCAAAGTTACCGAGCCATCAGCAAGCAAAGACAGCTTTCCTGTCTCAAGAGTTAGTTCTTTTCCTCCGAAGTCTGTTTTTAGATTGATGATTTTTGGTCCTTTTGTCGGGTCAGATTTTTCTGCGTGCATATTTTTAGTTCCTTCCTAGCAATATCTCCGATTGTTATTCTGCCTGCCCTCCTTTGGAGGGGCTAGACCAGAATCCTCTCTTTGATAATTCTCTTTGCTAGGGATCAGGGTAAGAAGCTTATTTGATCCGCTCTAGTATAGAGGGTTCAAAACTTCCCGTCTCTGACACCTAGCTTACTTAATATTAATTTCTAATTTTTAATTACTAATTTCTAAATAATGAATTAAATTTTTAAATTGGGATTTGGGATTTGGGATTTCATTAGGTATTAGAAATTCTTAATTAGGTATTTTTACTTCCTTAGTCCCAACTTCTTCACCAACTTTTCGTAACTTTCTTTGTTTTTCTTTGAAAGATAGTCCAAAAGACGTCGTCTTTTCGAAACCATCTGGAGGAGACCTTTTCTGCTATGGTTATCTTTTTTATTTATCTTCAAATGATCAGTGAGCTTTCTTATCTGTTCTGTAAATATCGCAATCTGAACCTCGGGAGAACCCGTGTCCTTATCATGCGCTTTTACGCTTTTTATGATCTTTTGTTTTTCGTCCTTTTGTAGTGACATAGCTTTTTTGATTAAAAAATTAGATTATTTGAATTATATTTTGTGGAGTTATTTACTATTGAACTCCAACGATAAAAGGCCGCTTCCGACCCTCCAATGTTTATATTCTATCAAATCTTTGCTTTTTTAGCAAGTGGGAATTCCTCAAGAATTTTTAATTTCAAATTTTGTAATTTTGTAAATAATTTCTAAATCTAAATTTTACAAAAGCTAATCACATCTAAGTTATCTTGAAAAAATAAAGTTTAAGAATTAAAAATTAATTTCACTAACTTTCTTCGCATCCTTTACATCAAACTTCCCGATTTTAGTCCTGCGGAGTTCTGTGAGATATGCCCCAGCTCCAAGGGCTTCGCCAATGTCGGCTGCCAAAGAACGGATATACGTGCCCGAACCGCACTGAACGCGGATAATCAGAAATGGCCAAGAATAGTCAAGAATAGTCAGGTCGTTAATATGAACTTTCCGCGGTTTGAGTTTCGGATCAATACCTTTTCGAGCTAGCTCATATGCTTTCTTACCGTTAATTTTGATCGCCGAATGTGCCGGCGGTATCTGATCGATCTCACCGATGAATTGTTTTAGAACTTTTTCTACCGTCATTCTGGCTTGCCCAGAATCCAACATTGGAAATTGGATATTGTTAATTGGAAATTCAGAAATCTCTCCTTCCGGATCCCCTGTGGAACTCGTTTTCCCTAATGCAAGTGTCGCTTCATACTCCTTGTCCTGCTTCATAAACTCATCTTGTCTTTTCGTTGCGTCTTTCCCAACCAATACAATAAGAAGTCCGGTCGCAAAAGGATCAAGCGTCCCCGCATGTCCCACTTTTTTCTCACCGGATATATTTCTGACCTTTGCAACGACGTCGAAGCTCGTCCATCCGGCATCTTTATCAATAAGCAAAATATTATTTTCCATAGTTTAATTCTACAAAAAAATGTCAGTCTGAGCAAAATTAGAAATCCAAATAGATTCTCTATTTCATCCAGAATGACAAATTTTTAAAATTATTTATTTGTTGCCGTCCGGCCGCCAAACTCTTACCTCTCCTTCATCAGTATCTTCATTTACTATCTCACCGCTGGACTCTTTGATCTCTTCATCGTTTTCGTTACTGAAAATTTCCTTTCCCAAAGGCTTCTTCTTTTTCGCAAACTTATTTTTAAAAACATCCTTTATTGAAGACAGACCTTTGTTTTCCACTGTTTCTTTTTTATCCGTAATGATATTCTTCTTCTCCTGCGCCTCTCTCGCCAGTTTTTCCATCTCAAGAGACTGGATAGCCTCGGCGATGACATCAACAGAATCATCATTCTTTTCAATTTCAACTTCACTGTTCTCTATTTGAATATCCAATATTTCTTTTTCGTCTTCAACTTCGGTTTCTTCCAATGCTTTTTCGATCTCGGAAACTACTGATTTTTCTGCCTCTTTCACGGTTCCACCAAGATTAATATCCTCTCCTTTCTCGATCTTTTGCAAAGGAACGATTATTTTTTTATTTTCATCCGGTTTTTCAAGCCCTAACTTTTGACCCCTGATTTGTCTTATCTTATCCGTAACTTCGTTCACCGCTTTTTCCATCGTCATGTTGTCGATACTAAATCCGGCGCTGTGGAACTCTCCCGTTCCGCCAAAAATCTCTGCGATCCCTAGAACATCGGTTCCTCTCTGCCCATGAAGCTTGCCCGTTATCTTGTTCGGCGTGTCTTCGGCAAGCAAAAGAACAACGTCCGCTCCGGGAGCATTATTCATAAGTTCATCCATCACTTCTTTTATGTCTTCGACATTTGCGCCAAGCTCTTTGAAGTCATCATGGGTAATATATGAATATATAAATCTGTGTTCAACATCATAGTTCAACCGCGACAAAACTTTTCCCCAAAGTTTTAAGGTATTTATCGTTTTCGCCTTATATAGGCTGGTTATAATCTCCTGCTGTGCAGCCCCCGCTGCCAAAAGCTGGGCCGAAACTGTGAGCGACTTAGGCGTGGTATTTTTCTTTTTAAAACTTCCTGTGTCGGAAATAATCCCCGTCAGAAGAAGGGTAGCGATATCGGCGTCTAACTTCAGACCCAGCGCTTCTACCAAAGAAACAAGGATCTCCGCGGTCGATGTTGCCGTGATATCGATAAAATTAACCGTCCCAAAATGCTCATTACCGACATGATGGTCGATATTTACAACCGGCGTTTCAAAGAAAAGATCAGTATTGTCATCATATATCTTATCTATCCTATCGACATCCGGCGTATCTAAAACGACAATAAGATCATATTTGTAGCTCCCTTTACCAAATGAGACATCCGCTGGAGTATAAGCGCCGTCTTCAGACGTAACAACAATATTTAAATAACCTTCTTCTACATTGTAGCTAAGTTTTTCTACGGGATTTTCTTTGGCATCTATCTTTAAGATAAAGTCTCTGCTTCCCTCGAGTTCAGTTTTTATTTTTTTTAATCCTGGGAGGAACTTCAAGTTTTCCGGAATCTCATCGCTCACTACGATGGAAATTTCTTTTTCCAATCTTTCCAAAACTTTGCCAAACGCAACCAAGGAACCCACAGTATCACCGGTGGGACTGTTGTGACCGACTAAAAGTATTTTCTGGCTCTTTTTTATAAGGTCTATAGCCTGCTGTTTTGAGGAAAGTTCCATAATATTCTTTAAATTCTAATATCTAATATCTAAATTCTAAACAAATCCTAAATTCTAATTATCAAATTCTTAAACTCACTTTTATTATTTTTTTAATTTTTGTCATTTGATATTGTTTAGAGTTTAGGATTTCGTGCTTAGGATTTTATTCTAAAATGATAGTGCAGTATAGCAAAATCCAAAACTCTTGTCAACATGGGAATTTTCTGGTAGACTCTTTTAGTAAAGATAATTCAACTTATCAACTTATTAACTTATCAAAAATGCCAATCAAAAAATCAGCTATAAAAAGAGCAAAGCAGAGTATCGTCCGAAGAGACAAAAACAGAGCTCTCAAAAAAACTTTTAGAGAAACCGTAAAAACTATTACAAAAGATCTGCAAGAGAAAAAGACAGATACAGTCGCAAGTAAACTTTCCACAGCATACAAAGCTTTGGACAAAGCGGCAAAAAATAACGCGATTCATAAGAATGCCGCTGCTAGGAGAAAATCACGGCTAACAAAAAAGATAAATGCTGTGCTGGGAAAAGCAGTCGTTCCAGTTTCAGCCAAAATAAAGCAAGAGAACAAGAAATCAGCTACTAAGAAAAAGGTAAAACAGACTACGAAAAAAAGCACTCCAAAGAAGGAAACAAAAAAGAAATAATAATATCAAGGTACTATTTATCACCGCCTAAACGAAGCGGTGATATTTATTTTGCCGCCATATAACAGCCGATGATTCAATTGTAGGGTTTAATTCCCGACATCAGTTCGAAAAAAGAACAATCGAGTAAGCGAACGCATGAAAAGATAACTTCCGGAATCGGCTTGTTGTCATTTTTCATACTTGAGAGAACGAGTATTGTGACATTTTGAGAATCTGCAAGTCGGAGCAGTTTTTGCTTCACTTTTTGCTGTCAAAAAGTGGAAGAGATTTTGATTCTGGACAAGCCAGAATGACGAGGGGTTGATACGTTTCAAATACTTATATGAAAACCACTCCCGTGGTCTTTTTATTTGCGCAACATCTCCTTATACATTTTCGCTCTAGACTTCAAGCCTTCCTTAAGCCCCTCTTTTTGTTCCTTCATTACTTGTGATACACCGCGCCATTTTATTATTTTTATTTTCCAATGCATCCCTGAACTTATCTTTTTTGTCGCAACCTCGATGCCGTATCGTAAAGATTTAATATCTGGGATCGTATCAAATATTTTTTGCCAAATTTCTCTTTTTGCCGCTCGCTGACCACTAAGGTGGGGAAAGCAAATATGAGAAAGAGTAACCTGCACATTATCTGATGTACGAAGAGTCGCAAGAGACATGTCCGCTTTATTCTCCAAAATCGGCTTTAGGAGTTCACCCAAATGATGCGATTTTAGACCGACTAGATCTGCATCAACAAACATAACATACTCCCCTTGTGATTTTTGATACCCCGCATACATCGCCGCGGCCTTACCGACATTTTTAGGGAGATCAATTACTGTTATACCGTCAAAACCTTTTACGACAGAAACTGTATCATCACTGCTGCCATCGGAAACAACTATGATTTCCCAGTCTTCCGGTAATGACTGAAGAGATTCAAGCACTGCACCAATCCTCGGGCCTTCGTTATACGCGGGAATAATTATTGAAACTTTTTTATTCATTTGCAAAGTTCCTTTACCAAAAGATCAAGTGCTAAAAGAGGTTCCTTTTCCCCGGTCTTTATGGCGATATCAGTATCTAAAAGTTTCTCATACATATTTTTGAGCTCCTGTATGCTGAATTTTCTCGCCTGCGCCATCCCCTTTTGTACTACAAACGGATGAAGACCGACCTCTTTGGCAATCCCTATCTTATCAAGTTTTCCCTCATAATCTTTAATAAGGATAAGATTCCGAAACTGTCTTACGATCATCGTCAGGATATAGATCTCATTTTCCCCTTGAGCTAAAAGCTCATGCATATACTGCGCCGTTTTGCGGTAATCTCCTGTCCCCACAGCGTCTACTAAGTTAAATATGTTTCCTGAAAGTTTCGAATTAACTAAAAGATCTATGTCTTCTGAACTGATCTCTCCCTCGCTTCTAAATGTCACAAGCTTCGCAATCTCGTTTTCCAACTGGTTTAAGTCGTCCCCGACATAAGAGGCGAGTTTCTCAGCGTTTTTGCCAGAAATTTTCCCGCCCTTATCTGCAACGTCGTCTTCGATCCACTTTGTAAGCTTGTATCCTTGTAGTTTTTCAAACTCCTCCGACTTTTCTTTTATCAGTTTTTTAAAAAGGACTGTCCTTTTATCCGGCACAGCCTCTTCCCAAAAGATAGTAATAGTTTCCTCGGGAACGTACTCCAATATTTCAGAAATGCCATCTAAGATATCTTTGCTCTTACTTTTAAAAATATTTTTTATAATCACTAGACGTTTATCAGCCAAAAATGGTAGGGCAGTTATCGCTCCTTTTATTTTTCCCAATTCAAAACCGTCCTCAAAGGTTTCCAAGTTAGTATCGCCATATTTTTCTACGTACTTGGCTTTAAGGTTTTTTAGTTTTTGGTTAGATCTATAAATGTCTACGCCATATAAAAATAGAATCATCTTTCTCCCTTGTCATTCCCGCATCAGCGGGAATCCAGTTTTACAATTCTCTATTTCTTTGTCATCCCCGCCACAGCGGGGATCCAGTCCTATAGATTATAATACAAATCAAGCCACTTTGGGTTATCTTTCTCTATAAGGTCTATTTTTCTTTTTCTCTCCCATTTCTTCATTTGTTTTTCCCTTGATATTGCACTATTTACATCTGATGTTATCTCATAATAAACCAGATCCTTAACATTATATTTCTTTGTAAATCCCTCGATCAGTTCTTCTTTATGTTCGTAAATTCGTCTCTTCAAATCATTGGTAACACCGACATACAAAGTTCCGTTTCTTTTGCTTGCTAAAATATAAATATAATACTCTTTCATTTTTACCACTAAAGCTCGGATTCCCTGCCCGAACGAGCTTCGGCTCGGGCAAGCCACTGATGCGAGAATGACAGGTCAGAGGTTACATTTTTTGACAACTCGGGCAAAAGTGCGTTCCGCGACCTCCAAGAGAGATACGCTCAATCTTTCCACCGCAATCGTATGGACATGGTTCGCCGGTTTTCCTATACACCTTTCTTATATTACCATAATTCCCTTTTTTACCGCTCGCATCTCGGTAATCGGAGGTGGAGGTACCGCGATTTTCCAGTGCCAAATTCAATATTTTCTGAATGGAATCAAGTAAAGTTTTAGTTTGATTTTTATCCAAAAAGTTAGCTGGCTTTTGCGGGTGGATCTTGGCATCGAATAGGATTTCATCAGCATAGATGTTTCCGATGCCGGCGATCAGCTTTTGTTCCATAAGGACTTTTTTCACCGGCCATTTTTTTGATTGTAATATACTAGCCAAAACACCAATCGTAAAACCCTTTTCCAAAGGTTCCGGACCGTATTCGCCTAAAAATTTATCCAGTTCATCCTGACTAACTAACTTTATATACCCAAAACGCCGAAGATCTGAAAAAGCGATCTGTTTGCTATCATCGAGAAAGAACTGAATTCGGACAAATTGATTTTGCGGATCGGCAAACTCACCGTCTCTTCTTAGCCAAGTGCCATTTTTAACTTTTCGATCCGAACTTGTCACCATAACGTGTCCGGACATTTTGAAATGAATGAGAAGATAGTTCGTAGGGCTTAGGTCATAGGTCTCAGGTTTCTTCTTAGCACCACTTCCTAATGGCTGTGAACTATGGTCCGTCAACCCAATGATAAGATTCTTCGCTCTCCTTCTTACTTCTGTAATTTTTGTCCCGACAACCTCCTTTTTGAACTCACTAAAATCAATTTTCACGATATTGGGAAACTCGGAACGAATATCAGTAATCTCCTTACCGATGATAAGTTGCTTTAGGTCATTTTTAATTGTTTCGACTTCTGGTAATTCTGGCATCGTTCTCTCCTGTCATTCCCACCCTCCTATGTCATTCCCGCGTAGGCGGGAATCCAGACTTAGGAAGGATAAACTCCGGCGGGAATCCAGTTATAAATAATAAGTTTAACAAATTATAACATTTGGTCACTTGGAATTCATTAGATATTAGAAATTAGAAATTAGAAATTATTTAAAAATCATACGATTTTTAAACCAAGTATCCTTTTCTGTCTTTTCGCCATGCGAGTGCTTTGGCGATCGCTTCACCGAAGTGTTTCGAGTCATTAGCGTCATAAGCAGTTATAAGTTCACCGTCCAAAACGACTCCTTTTTCAGTATAGTACGCCCCGCTCATCTCAAGAACCTCTCTCCTGGTATCAAAGGCGGTTACTCTTCTTCGAGAGAGTATACCCGCATTGGCAAAGATTACCGGAGCGGAACAAATAGCAGCCAGAAGGATTTTTTTCTGAAAACTGGCCCGTACCAAACTCATCACATCCGGATTGTCAAAGTATTCCTCCACTCCTGGTCCGCCGATGAATACGATAGCGCCATAGTCGTCTATCTTTACGTGTGAGATAGTAATGTCTGGTTCGACTTTTGTATCAAAACGTCCATGCGCGGTAGAGATATGGGAAGACGCTACCGCAACCTCCAAGCCGGCTTCTTCTAAAGCCGTTCTCGTCTCGGTATACTCTTCATCTCGAAACTGATCGTGAGGAATGATGATTAAAACCTTGTTTGTTTGTTCTGTCATAAGTTTATTTTAACACAATTTCTTAAATATTCTCTAAAGATCTCTAATTGGTGCTGGTTCAAAGATAAATTTTCGAAACTCGACTATCTTTGAAAACCCTCGAATTAAACTAATCGTTACTAATATTATTGCAAATATATTCAATAAGTATAGGTTTTGGTAATAAATCAACATAAATGAGAAACTTATAGCTTTTAATGTCCCATAAAAAGCTCTGCTTGATTTGGAGTAAGTAATATTATTGTGGAGATTATTCTTCTTTAGTTTTTCTTTTCTATAGTCACCTTTGTTATAAGCCGATAAAGCCATGATATCTACCATAAAAACCCTAACTATTATTAGCGCGGGAAAAATAAAACTGATTTCTGTGTTCAATAAAAGATATAGCCAAAACCCAACTTCTATAATTCTGTCGGTTGCTAAGTCTAAAAAACCTCCAAAAAGAGTTTCTTTATGAAATATTCTTGCTACCCAACCATCTAACCCGTCAATAGCAAACAGAGCACAAACAAATACAGAAAGTAGCAAAGGGTTCAATCTAAGAACTTCCAGTCTCTGAATAAGAAAAAGAAACAAAGGGATCCGTAGCAAAGTTATCGCATTTGCAAGATTCACAACTTTAAGATTAAAAATCTTTTCTTTCATTTTTACCTTTTCGCTTTTCATTTTTATATTTCAACCATTTTTCCCCAATTATCGCCAAACTCCACTTTGACTTCAATGGGCACTTTCAAACTTATCACATTTTCCATCTTTTCTTTGACCATCTCGGCGACTTTCTTGACATCGGCTTCCGGCGTCTCAAAGACTAACTCATCGTGTACTTGTAGTATCATTCTAGTCCGACTACTGACTTCTGACATCTGATCTCCGATCCCTTTCATCGCAAGTTTCATCAGGTCGGCAGCCGTCCCTTGGATAGGCATATTGATCGCCATCCTCTCGGCCGAACCGCGAACTATAAAGTTTGACGAGTGAAGATCGGGAAGATATCTCTTCCTGCCGAATATAGTTTCAACAAAACCGGTCTCTCGGGCCACTTCGACGATTTCTTCGGTATATTTTTTGATATGCGGGTGGACAGCAAAATATTTATCGATAAAACTCTTGGATTCTTCCCTACTCATACCGGTAGCCAGCGCGAGTCCATGCGGGCTGATACCATAGATAACACCAAAGTTTATTACTTTCGCCGCTCTTCTCATATCGGAGTCCACTTTTGACTCGGGGACACCGAAAACTTGAGCCGCCGTCCGCGTATGGATGTCAGTTTTACCATGGAATGCCTCAATCATCGCTTTGTCGTCAGCGATGTGAGCGATTACCCTAAGTTCGATCTGAGAATAATCGGCGGCAATAAGTTTGAATCCTTTTTCGGCTATAAATGCTTTACGGATCTCGCGCCCGACTTCTGTTCTTATCGGGATATTTTGCAGATTCGGGTCAGAAGAAGAGAGCCGTCCAGTTGCAGTTATGGTTTGATTGAAACTGGTGTGCACCCTGCCCGTTTTTTTATTTATAAGTTCTGGCAGTGCGTCGACATAGGTCGACTTTAGTTTAGCCAGTTCTCTGTATTCGGAGACAAGATCAATGATCGGATGCAAACTCCTAATTTTTTCTAGCTCTGTCGCGGCCGTCGAGTATCCGCCGGATTTAACTTTTTTTAAGTTTCTTTTTATCTCCGGGTCTTCGGCGAGCTTCAGTTTTTCAAACAAAATAACTTTTAGTTGAATAGGAGAGGCGATATTGAACTCTTCACCGGCCTTTTTCCAGATATCTTTTTCTAGCTCCGCAATTCTTTTTCCGAGAACAGCGGACGATTTTATCAAAAATTTCTCATCCACTTTAACACCGGCCAGTTCCATCTCAGCCAAGATCGGCACAAGCGGCATCTCAATAGTTTCCATGAGCTCCGAAAACCCTTGTTTTTCTATTTCTTTTTTCAGATGGTTGTATAGACGGTAAGTGATATCGGCGTCCTCAGCCGCATATGTGGCCGCTTCAACTATCTCTGTATGAGCAAAGTTGATCTGCTCCGCCTTTTTCTTTCCGATAAGCTTGGTGATTGGAATCATCTCGATCCCGAGTTCGGTGAAAGCAGCATCGTCGAGTTTCAGTGCTCTAGAGTTTGGGTTTAGCAAATACGAAGCGATCATCGTGTCAAATGATAATGGCGAAACACGGATATCATATTTTCTAAGAACCGAGTAGTCGTACTTCAGATTGTGCCCGATCTTTCTAATATTTGAATCTTCGATTATCGGTTTGAGATTCTCAAGAACTCTATCGATATCAAGCTGACCATCGGCAAAATCATCATTGTTAATTGTTAATTGTTTATTGTTAATTGAATTTCTGTGTCCGACGGGGATATAAAAACCTTCTCCCTCTTTCCATGAAAAGCAAAGTCCAACCAACCCGGCGTCAACAGTATTGAGGCTCGTCGTCTCAGTATCAAAAGCAAATTCTTTTTGCTTTTCAAGTTCCATTTTGAAAGTTTTGAAATCCTTTTCAGTAGAAATAGTCGTATAGTCCCCGTTCAGCCTTTTTTTATCCCGAGCGGAGTCGAGGGACTGTGCCTTCCCCTCCGGCAATCTGGAAAGAAGTGATTTGAACTCTAGCTCGCGGAAAAGTTCGAAAACCTTCTTTTTATCGTAATCACCGAAAGAGCAGTTTGTTTCATCAAATTTTATAGGCACATCGGTCACGATCGTAGAAAGATCCTTGCTCAAAAAGGCGTCATCTTTATAAATCTCCAGATTTCTCTTTACTCCGACTTTGAGTTCATCCAGATGTTTATAAATATTTTCAAGAGAGCCGTATTGCTTGATAAGATCGATCGCCGTTTTTTCACCGATCCCTTTAACACCGGGGATATTGTCCGATGGGTCCCCGCGAAGCGCTTTATAATCGACAAATTTATCAACAGAGAACCCGTACCTTACTTCGACAGCCTTCTCGTCGTAGATCACTGTATCGGTAAACCCGCGCCGCATCGTATAAACTTTGGTATTTTTATTAACTAATTGTAATTCGTCCAGATCTCCCGTGACTATGAATGTTTCCTGCTTAGGCTCATTTTTTAACCGAGTGCTAATCGTGCCGATCACATCGTCCGCTTCAAATCCGGATTTTTCAAAGTAGGGGATTAAGAACGCATCGAGAACCTTTTTTACTAATGCAAATTGAGAAAAAAGATCTTCGGGATGGGCAGCACGAGTTGCTTTGTATTCTTTAAACTTTTCGTGGCGGAATGTCGGACCCTTGACGTCAAAAGCAACGGCGACACAGTCCGGCTTTAGTTCCTTTATGACATTTAATAAGATCATGGAGAATCCATAAACAGCATGCACCGTCTCACCGCTTTTTGTGGTAAGCGGTGGAATAGCGTGATATGCGCGATGAACGACGGCGTTTCCGTCAAAAAGAACAAATTTCATCTCTTACTAATTACAAATAATTATACAAACAATACAAATATTACGAATGAATCCTTTTTTCATTCCGCTCTGAGATGCGCAATCTAGTCTTATTTTACCATTCTCATGGCCCAAAGATAAGTGGACAAAACAAAAAACCGGAAGCGCTCAAAGTTCGAGTTTGCTTCCGGCGATATGGGCTTCCTAGATCTTGATAATTTTGTAGAGATTTGCTATTTTAGCTCTTGATCCAAGATAACAGGACTTTCGCCCTGCTATCTTCTCCTAAGACCTAATTTATTTCAAATAGTCCTTAAGTTTTTTTGACTCTCTATGCTTCTTCAGCTTCAAGAGCGCCTTGGCTTCGATTTGACGGATTCTTTCCCTAGTTACCCCGAACTCTTGCCCTGTCTCTTCTAGTGTGTGTCCGCGTCCATCATCTAGCCCAAACCTCATTCGCAAAATCTTCTGTTCCCTCGGAGTTAAAAATGACAGCACTTCTTTTATATCATCCTTAAGGAGTTCGTAAGTAGCAGCCTCATCGGGTGAAACGGCATCTTCATCAGCCACAAAGTCGGCCAAAGTAGAATCTTTTTCCTCTCCTACCGGCGCTTCGAGCGGGATGATATCCTGATTTATTTTTAAGATATGATTGACCTTCTCCACTTCTATCTCCATCTCCGCCGCTATCTCTTCGGCCATCGGCTCTCTCCCAAGTTCTTGCACCAGCCGTCTCTGCGTTCTAATAAGTTTGTTAATGGTCTCTACCATATGAACGGGGATACGGATAGTCCTCGCCTGATCGGCTATAGCTCTAGTAATTGCCTGTCTTATCCACCAAGTAGCGTAAGTTGAAAATTTGTATCCCTTATGATAATCGAATTTTTCAACAGCACGTATAAGCCCGGTATTTCCTTCTTCGATAAGGTCCAAAAGATCTAAGCCCCGTCCGATATATTTTTTGGCGATAGAAACCACCAACCGCAGGTTGGCTTCAGTCATTTGTTTCTTGGCATTTTTATCTCCTTTTTCGATCTTCTTAGCCAGTTCAACTTCTTCAGGTCCTTTTAAAAGCGCTATTTTCCCGATCTCCCTCAAATACATTTTTACTGAGTCGTCTGCACCGTGAAACTCCACTTCCGGTTTTTTGTCTCCGGCAAGCTCTTCTTCCCAGATCATCTCCTCTCTTTTATCCAAAACCTCCACGCCTTGATCAAGCAGATTGGCGTATAGTTCATCCAGCTTTTCTATATCTTCCTCTATCTCGGGAAAAGCAACCATGATCTCTTCTTGGGTTATAAATCCCTGTTTTTTCCCCTTCTCAAAAAGATCTTTTTCTACAGTCTCCTCTTCTGTCTCTTCCTCAACATCTACTTCTTTCTCATTTGGAACGGCTTTTTTTACAGCCGTCTTTGCCTTTTTTGGAATATTTCTAGAAGCTTGCTTTGCCTTTGGCTTCTCCGTCTTTTCCTTTTCTATCTTTTTAGGTGTTGGCTTCTGTATTTTTTTTATTTTCTTTTTCGTAATAGCCTCTTTCTTTTTTTCGATCTTTTTTAGAATTTTTTTCTCTTCTTTTTTCGGCTTTTTACTTACCCTGTGTGAAGTCGAAGGGGTTGTCTCTGTTTTTTTGACCGTCTTTTTGGGCGCTTTTTTCAGATCTTTTTTCTTAAGAATCTCTACGTTTTTTGCATATTGGGCCTTTGTCTTTGCCAGACCTTTATTTACTTTTTTAAAAACGTTTTTTAATACCTTCGTCGTCTTTTTTTGAATATCCAAACCAACATTTGTTTTCTTGATTTCTTTTTTCGAAGACTTTCTCGGCGCTTCCTTTTTTACAGAAACGTTTTTTTTAACTATTTTCTTTTTTGTTTCTTTGGCGATGATTTTCTTTGACATTTTTTCTCCTTCTTTAGAACCTGTTTAAAATCTCATGTCGTGTCTGAAATCTCAGAATTTCGAAGCGAAAATTATATAAATCTAAGAAGAATATCGGGATACTCTGATGAAATTTAGATAATTTTTTAGCCGAAATTATGGGATTGCAACCGACAAGCTTAGCTTATCCATTCTTCCATCTCCTGCGGTGAGATTTTAAACGGGTTCTAAGAACGTTTATTATATCTCGCCTTCTTCTTTCAATATTTCGTTTAGACTCTTCAGCCATTTGGCGACCGAAACTGTATCTTTGTTCTTTTCTGCTTCTTTCAATTTTTTCCGAACCTCAAATCCTTTGTTTTTTATAAAAACTTTTTTTAGCCTCTTTGTCAAGAAAAATATCTCCTCACCGATCTTCTCATGATCAAAATCAGCAAATTCCTCCTCGATCTTAAACTCCAAAAGACCTGCTTTCTCGTGCTTTTTTATTTTTTTGTCGTTACCCTCTTTTATAAGTTCGTATATTTCTATGTAAACTAGGTCTGTAAACGCTTCTTTTTTGATATTCCTAAAAAAGAAATTTCTGTACTCCGGGAAACGGAGTAAAAGTCCGAGCAATCGCTCTTCTAGTGTTTCTTTATTCAATTTTTTAGTATCTTTCTCTTTCTTTACTTCTTTCGTATTTTTGACTTTGTTCAGGGCATTTCGCAAAGCATCTGCCTCAACGTCCAGCTTTTTTGAGAGTTCTTTTATATAATGTTCGCGTTCTATCTCGTCAGGTATTTTTTTTATTACCTCTAAAAGCTCGCGGGCTATCGCTTTCTTCCCTAATATTTCCTTTGGATTATTTTTCTCAAAGGCCTTATCAAAGACATAATCTATCACGTATTTGGCATTTTTACAAGAGAGTATCCACAAATTTTTGTCCTCTTTAATAACGTCTGCAGGATCCTTGTTTACCCCGAGCTTAGTCGAGGGGCCGTCCGGTATCTCGATAACTTTGACATTGAAACCTTCATCCATCGCCATCTCGATGGCTCTCTTCGTGGCCTCAGATCCCGCAAAGTCAACATCAAATGAAAGCTTAATATTTTTGGTAAATCTTTTGACGATCCCAAGCTGAGTTTCCGTAAAAGCCGTTCCTGAAGCCGCAATAACATTTTTTATCCCCGCCTGATGTGAAGCGATAACATCCATGTTACCCTCGACGATAATGGCGTGATCCAGCTTGCGAATCGCTGTTTTCGCTTTATCCATCCCATACAATACCTTGGATTTGTGGTATATCTCTGTGTCGGAAGTGTTTAGGTACTTTGGCTGGATCTCATCAGAAAGCGTTCTTGCCGTAAAACCGACGATACTGCCTGCCGAGTCGGCGATAGGGAAGATAATCCGCTGCCAGAAATATTCCAGAAGTTTGCCGTCGCGGTTCTTGGCGACCCCAGAGGCCAACAGTTCTGCATCTGTAAAACCGATTTTTTGGAGATCAGTTAGAAGTGTACTTTTCTTCGGCGCATATCCGAGCCGAAACTCTTTGATCGTTTTTTCGCTAATGTCTCGCTTTTTTAGATAATTTAGCGCAATCTTTCCTTCAGGTTCGAACAATACTTTTTCATAATATTTAGCTGCGATCTCATTTATTTCAAAATATTTGTCTTTTTTATCTTTATTTTCGGAAAAGTTTTTATTTTCTTTTTTCAGCTTCACTCCGACCCTATCGGCTAACATCTTTAGAGCGCTATAAAAATCCAGCCCTTCCATCTTCATCAGAAATGAAAAGATGTCTCCGCCTTCACTGCAAGAACCGAAGCAATGCCAGTTCTGCCTTTCGGCACTCACCATAAACGAAGGAGTTTTTTCGCTATGAAAAGGACAGCAGGCTTTGTAGTTCCTGCCGGATTTTTTAAGCGGAAAATATCCTTGGATAAGATCCACGATATCTATTCTATTTTTTATCTCTTCGCGTTCGTCCATAATTTGAAGTTAAAGGTTAAGAGAAATAAGTTAAAAGGGATATTGGACAAGTTAAAAGCTAAAAGAAATAAGTTAAGAGTAAGAAGGGGTTATTTTTTCTGGTTTTGTAAATATTTTATATAACCGTTTAATGTTTTTCTGCAATCTAGACATATCTCTAGCAGTTTATCACATTCTAAACTCAGATCCTTGAAAATCTCTTTTATAAAAATAAGGTGATCTCTGGTTTCGTCCAAAGATCCTCTTGCTTGTCTGCAATATTGTGTATTTTCTTGGTAAGAAAATCTGCCATATCCTTCAGCGATATTAGAGGCTATAGAACAAGAAGATCTGCGGATTTGTGAAGTTAAGTTGTACTCCTCACTTTTGGGCAGCTTTTTGATTAGATCATATACAAGAATTCTTATCTGGTTTGCCTGTTTCCAAACAGCTAGATCTGTAAAGTCCCTAACTTCCGTTTTTTTATCCCCTGTATCCATTATAATTAGTCTATTACTTTTTTCTCTTAACTTATTTCTTTTAACCCTTAGCATCTAATCTATCTTGAAAATATTGTCCAGATCCCTACTACGAGAAATCCGATACCGCCGATAAGTTTTAGAGTTTTTTCGTCAATGTAGTTTGAAAGCGTGCTCCCGATAAGGACTCCTAGAACCGAAGTCGTGACCAAAGCCAATGATGCGCCCAAAAGCACTAAGTATTTATTTGTCTCGCTGTTTGATGCAAAAAGCATCGTCGCTATCTGAGTCTTATCTCCCAGCTCAGCTAAAAATATAGTGGCGAATGTTATAGCAAATATTTTCATAAGAATATTTTAACACAGATTGGTTTACCATGATCTTGTCGAATGGCGGTGTATTTAAAAATAACTCACGATAGAAGGTTCTAGGATTTCCCGAAAGGAAAAGTTGCAACCTTGCGCCATTTCTCAACTGCTCCCTCAATACGCCATAGTTCAACACCTTGTGCGAGGAAGTGCATTCCTGCGATCGGGTTCCCCAGTACAACGAACTGCTGTAAAGTGGCGACTTGTTCGTTCGAGAGATCACCATATGCGAGACTGAGATGCGGAAAGTATTTTCCTTTGTCCATCCCGAATATTTTTTGTGCGACTATGTTTGCATCCAGCACCGAGCGGGTCTGTTCGACCCTAGAAAACAAAGCTTGGAAGTAGATTCCGTTGGAACCAACTTCGCTGAGTTGAATCTCGTAGGGCGTAATTTTTTCAGCGAGAACCCGGGTTTTCTCGCGCACATCTTGCTCGCTACCCGCAACACCACTGATTAGAGATACGTGCGGGTTGAACGCAGGTGTTCGATACTTCACCGCTGCGCTGTGAATAAGT
>PFMH01000099.1:22870-25047 GCA_002785325.1 bacterium (Candidatus Howlettbacteria) CG_4_10_14_0_8_um_filter_40_9
CGAGCCAAAGAGAATATATTGTTGCTATTATCATTGTTGTCTCCTTTTTGGCGGAGAGGGAGGGACCGAAACGTTGCCCGAAGGCATAACGGTAAGAGGATTCTTCAAGCACTCCACTCTACCAAAAATCTGTCCCCAGGGATGGGGCCAAATTTTTGGCGGTGGGACAGGGATTCGAACCCTGGATACCCTTTCAGGTATACACGCTTTCCAAGCGTGCGCACTAGACCGCTATGCGATCCCACCCTATCAACCTATATTCTTTTATCAATATCTTTATGACCGTCACTAGACTTTAAATATTTTTCTCTCTTCTGAGCGATCTCCTTATTTGCATAAGCTTCATAAAGCATTATTTTGAATGGTATTCTATTTTTTGTCGAGTTTACTTTCCCGGATTGATGCTCGGCAAACCTTCTTTTTAAATCAGAAGTTGACCCGATATAGAATTTGTAATCTTTTTCGCTTTTTAAAACATATACATAATACATTATTTCTCCTTTGGGATTCGCCCTAAATTCTCAGGGCGCCCCGCGGATGCTGGGGCGAACCCTCGATACCCTTGCGGGTATACACGCTTTCCAAGCGTGCGCACTAGACCGCTATGCGACCTCTCCAAACTAAACCACAATTATACCAAAAGAGTTCTTTTTCAACTATAAATTCCTTCAAATTTTTCCAGATATTTTTCAGGGTTAGCTAGAAAATCGTACTTCTCCGGATCGTTTATGAAGTCGGTATATAGAGGAATATCGTTTCCTACTCCAAAAACGTCTTCGGCATTTTCTGCTTTTATTAATATCGGCTCAAAAACATTTTCATAATTTTCGTTGTTTACCCACTCGCCCGTGCCAAGCTCATAAAAACAAGCTCCATTTAGTTTTTCAAAGCCCTCGTAAACAGATTTGAAATTTGATTCAGTTATATTGGCCATGACTAATGTCTCTGCATCTGGATTTATTGTTACATGACCATACCCAGGAGGAATAATAACCTTATCACCCTCTTTTGCTTCGATAATTTTTACATCCAAAACCTTACCGCCTTCAACTTTTTGAAATAAGTAATTAGCACAGCCGTAGATAACTTCGTAAATCTCAGGATAATAAACTTCAGTGCCCCCCTTTATAGAATGATAATGTCCGACTGTTTTTATAAATTCATCGCCGATAGCGCCTGACAATACTACGGTGATATCGTATCTAAGATTATTTTTTGCGAATAAATCTTTATCATTATCTTTAACTACGCCACGGAACATGCTATATGCAATCTCTGGTCCTGTGAGTTCACTGCCTTCTTTCAATACTTTTGAAAAATCTTCCAATTTTCGAAAAGCGGGAGCAGGAAGCTCGAATCCTTCTTTGGGTTTTATGATTTCGCCATCGAGTATTATTGGCAAACCTGATTGTTTATCTAGATCGATCATAAGCAAATTTTAACATAATAAAAGTTAAAGACAAAAAAATAGGGACCAGACCCTACGAGTACAACACCGCCAAACGATGGTGTTGACCGTAAGAGTCTGGCCCTTGTGGGGCTGATCGGGATCGAACCGACGACCTCTCCGGCTTAAACCGGAGCGCTCTACCAACTGAGCTACAGGGGAATGAATCTAATGCAATTTTGGTATCACCATTTTTCGGCCGGGATATACAAGCGCGCCTCCACGAAATTCTGGATTTAGCTTCATCACGGCTGCCTCGAACGAAGGCACCGTGAATTTTTTCCCAAATCCAGCGAAATCGCCTCGGACGTAATACGTCCAGACTGTATCTCCTTCGATAGGTATTACGACTTCGGTTTTTAACCGAAGAAGTTTCGCAACCTGAGCCGGATTCGGCTCATAAGAGCTAAACTCCGGGTCTTCCATTTTTGGAAGACTTACTTTTGTCTCCGAAAAACTAAAAGGAAACAAGAGCAAGACCAATACGACGAGCAAAAAAAACGCCGAGATAATAATTGCATTGCCCCTAGTTTCATTCTTCTTCCTTTGCATAATCCCTCCTCCCTGATTTCCCTCAAAACAAATATTATCCTTAATATTCACTTCGACGGAAACCAGGTGGAGGGTATTCACTTTTCAAAATTACCGAAGTTTCCTTTTTGAAGTGCAACTTTTTTCTAGTTAAAATGTAGGCTAGGAAGGAGTAGAAAATGAAAAAGAAAAGGTACAT
>PFMH01000030.1 GCA_002785325.1 bacterium (Candidatus Howlettbacteria) CG_4_10_14_0_8_um_filter_40_9
TCTACCCCATGTGACCTGGTGTCAATGGTTTTCTTGACAAGGGCAGGGGAGCGGAGAGTAGAAGCATAAAGTTCAAATCCTATCCAGGGTCAAACTTTTTGCAAAAAGAAAATGCCTTCCTAGCAGGCATTTCTCCGGTTCAAAAATTGGTAGCGGGGGTGGGATTCGAACCCACGACCTCCAGGTTATGAGCCTGACGAGCTGCCGCTGCTCTACCCCGCAATATAATTTAGTTGTCAGTTTTTAGCTGTTAGTTATTAGGAATAAAGGAAACAAAAAAGTCCAATTTCTTAGACTTTTACTATCTTAATCGAAATGGAAAGATTTTTCAAGCCTGATCTTCTTTCGGACCGAAAAATAAGTCCCACCATTTTATAAAATTTGATTTTTCCGGTCCCTCTTCCTTTTGTTTTTCCGGTTCTTTTGACGGGACAATAACGATAACTTTCTCATCCGGTTTTTTAAGTCCCAGTCTTTGGCGGGCAGTTTTTTCCCTGTAGGCGTCGGTTTTGAAATATTCGATATCCTGGGTCAACTGTTTGTTATCATTCTCCAAAGTCTGGACCTGTTTTTTCATCCCTTCTATTTTTTTATCTATCTTATAGCTCTGATAACTTGTCCTCCCCACCACAAAAAACATATAGAAAAGCAGGAAAACGCCGATTACTCTATAAACTTTTTGATTTATTTGCATGCTTAGATTATAACATTTTATTCGGTAAACTTTATCTTTATGTTTCGGGTCTGTTGTTTTAGGTTGAAAATAAAGCTAAAATAAGGTAAACTATTTGAGTTCTTTAATAATTTTTCTATGGGCCCGTAGCTCAGCGGTTAGAGCGGCCGGCTTAATAGACATAGAATCTAAGTTGAGACTTGGGTTATGAATTTCGGCATGGCAATTTTGGCAGAGAAGAGTACATCTCTGAGCTTCCGTCTGAATTGCTTTAAGGGTACGATTAGAAATAGACCTCATATCAAGCTTAAACCCTTTCTGTTTAACATGGTGGAACGTTAAGGCGGCAACATTTTTGCTGTATCCACAAACAGAGCACTTACCACCCAACGAATCCAGCACTTCTAATTTCCTCAACAACCCCCTCTTTTTTTGTGCGGGGTACGATTGAAGGATCTTAGTCTTGCAGCTTATTGAGCAATATTTGGTTTGTCTGCCTTTAAGTTTTGCCTTGCAGACAATACAGTTAGAGAACTTGTTCATAACCACATCTTCTCTCGATATGTTTCTTATGTCAATGGGCCACTTGTCGAGCAATCGGCAAGCGAATCCTGTCAAATTC
>PFMH01000066.1 GCA_002785325.1 bacterium (Candidatus Howlettbacteria) CG_4_10_14_0_8_um_filter_40_9
CAATGACTTCTGGCTCAGTTGGGGAAGTGTTCATTTTTCTGATTTCGGGATATAGCCCCTCATCATCAAGAAAATCCAGAAACCTATATATATTTCCAAACTTTTCCCTTTCTTTCTTAAACTTTAGATCAAAAAGTAATTTTAATTTATCCAACATAATATTCTCTCCATTTCCTCTTAATCTTACCACCCCGCGGCATAAAAATGAAGAGCCCTTGTCTAAAATCTCTGCCTAACCAAAAAAATTAGTCTGCCCCAAACAGAGAGCTAGTCTTATTCGACAAAGGTTTTAGTCAATCCGTATTTTTTATCAAGTTCTTTATACTTCTTTTTAAATAATTTCAAAAATTATTCCGCACCCTTTGAAGAATCGAAGGTCCCTCCAGATATTTCATAGAGCTTGTTTGATTTTACCCAATAGCCCTAAAGGTCTTTTTGATTTTAACTCCATTTTTGCTAAATCATAAGATTCTATCCAACTCATAGTTTTATAAATCTTAATAGTTGCAGCCGCATTTATAAGGACTAACTCTACAATCGGTTGGTGAGCTTTGCCTGATAATACAGCTTCAAGAAGACTGATGTTTTCTTTTTTATCTGTCGTTATATCTCTGATCTCTCTTCTCGCCATACCAATATCTTCGGGCTTAAAAATGTAATTATTTTGGTCTTCCCATATCTTTGTTTCTTTAGAGATATCGACTTCATCCAAACCGCTTGTTCCATAGACAACCATGTAATGAGAGGTATTTTTTGATAAGTAGCTAGAGATAGACTGAGCATACTCATCCTTGGACAAACCATAAATTCTGTATTTTGGCTCCATAGGGTGGCAAAGCAGGCCCAAAACCCTAAAGACAGAGTACTTCGGCATCTTAAGAGCAATTTTTTTGAGCTTTTCATTCCTTACCAAACCTTCCTTTGTATATTTTCTCTGAATAAAAGAAAGATTAAATCTGTCCAGATCTTTTTTTATTTCTTCTCTTTCCATTCTGATAGGAATGCCATAACTATTCAAAACATCGGCGCTTCCGACCGATCCAGAGTAACTAGGAAAAGATAATTTTACAACAGGTATGCCCAAGGAAGCGATGATAAAAGCGCTAATAGTGCCCACATTTGCAGTATTGTACAGAGATCCACCTATGCCGCTTAGATCTAAAACATCCCTCTTATAATGAAACGATTCAAATAAATGATATTCTGCTTCAGAAAATTTGTTTATCAGATCGAGATCAAAAGGTTTGTCCGAGATCTCTCTAATAGCATCTAGAATGGCATCTGTACTTTTCATATAAATTTTCGAAAATTCATTCATAGTATTATTATAGTACATCCAAATAAAAAAAGCGGTTTTGGGAATATATTCCCAAGGTAAATCCGCTAGTGGCCCCATAAGGCCTACCTTATATCTATAACAGGATGCTCCGCATTCTCCTTAATGCTTCTTTCTTACAGAATATACCTTCGATAGATCCTGTTTCCATATATGAGTCATAACGACAGCCACCACGGCAACTCTCGAGTAACTCACACCTTAAGCACCTTGTATCGTCGAGATATGCGTAAGTCGCTAATCGATTCATCGGCTCATAACCAACATCCAAATTGCCAACTGAGCAAACCTCTCGTCCAACTCCAAAGAGACAGTTGTAGAATTTACCGTCTGGGCTCATTGCTAATGACGACTGGCTATGAGCCATACATGGACCGAATTAAATCTTATTCCGTCACCACTACACTACTATATATTAGTGTAGCAACAACTAAACACAAATGGTGCCCCAATATTCTACAAAATGCTGGAATTTTGTTATCCAGATCATTTACTTAAGGTGGTATAGACTCTTTTTCATGCTATACCACCTTAGTGTCAAGTACGTTTGAGCATAGTTTGTAAGATTATTTGCCTATTCGTATTATTTCTCCTAATTATTTGTATCAGTGTGATACGAATAATAGAGTCAGCAAGAGTCAACTACTATTTATAGAGTCCTTCTATCTCTTCCTTATATTTCTCTAAGATCAAGTGACGACGAAGCTTTAAAGTCGGAGTCAAAAGATGGTTTTCGATGGTGAATGATTCCGAAATGAGGATGTATTTTTTTACCTGCTCATAGTGAGAAAGACCTTTTTGAACTTTACTTATTTCCTCGTCAATAAATTTTCTGACATCTTCGCTTTCATATATCTCATCATCAGAAAGCCCTGCAAATTTTTTGGAAAGCTCGGAAACTTCAGGCACGATGATCGCTCCGATGTGCTTTTTCCCGTCACCAAAAACGAATGACTGCTTGACGTATGGACACATTTCTAATGCCTCTTCGATAGGAACCGGCAAAACATTTTTACCCGTCGAGAGAACTATCACTTCTTTTTTTCTCCCTTTTATCGTTAAGAAGCCATCTTTGTCTAGGCCACCTAGATCCCCCGTCTTAAACCACCCGTCTTCCGTAAACGCAAGTTCGGTTTTCCCATGGTCATAGTATCCGCTCGTAACGCTCGGTCCTTTTACCAAGATCTCGCCGTCTTTGGAAACCTTCACTTTGACGCTGGGGAGTACCCTCCCTGCCGTGCCAAATTTGTTGTGACCGGTCCTGTCGGTATTGCAGGAAACAATCGGTGAGGTTTCGGTGAGCCCATAACCTTCAAGAATAAGTAAGCCCATGTTCCCAAAAAATTCCCCTACCTTTTTCGGAAGCGGCGCTCCACCAGAAACAAAAAAACGAATATTTCCACCAAACTTATCCTTTATCTTTTTGAAAACTACTTTGTCGGCAATCTTAAATAGAACCTCCATGCTAAACGATCTGTTGTTTACCCTTTTTCCCCCAATTTTTAAAGCAAGACCGAAGATGACTTTTTTTATCGGACTTTCCCCGACCTCTAAAATTATCTTGTCATAAATCTTTTCATAAAGCCGTGGTACGGCGATAATGATAGAAGGTCTTTCTTTCTGCGCCACCTCAGATAGCTTTAGCGGGTCATCGATATAGCTGATCGTCGCTCCCACCGCCATCGGGACATAGTATCCCACAGTTCTTTCTAGGATATGAGATAACGGCAAGACCGAGAGAAACTTTTCATTTTCAGATAGATCGATAGCAACCATCACATCGTTTATGTTTGTGACGATGTTTTTATGAGTAAGAAGCACGCCCGCAAAGTGACCAGTCGTTCCCGAGGTATAGACGATGGTAGCCAAGTCCTTCTCTTCTGGCAAACTGACCAAGATCTCCTTCTTTATCTCGACAAAATCTTTCGGTTTTGCTTTTAAAATTTCCTCAAAATTATCAACTTTTTCACGCACAGAATCCATAGATATAATTTGGAGATCTACCTTTGCTTCTCTCAATTTTTTAAGGACTCCTTTTCCGGAAATTATCGCAACTCTTGCCTCCACGTCTCTTATGATATTTGCCATTTGCCCCCCAGCAAGAACCTCGTGAATAGGGACGACGACCCCTCCAGCCAGCTGTATAGCGAGATCAGAGATCACCCACTCTGGTCTGTTTTTTGAGATAAGGACTACATTGTCCCCTTTTTCTAGACCCAATTTTTTTAGCTCATAAGCAAGATGAAAAACCTCATCCTCAAGCTCTTTATAGGTTAGGGAAACATACCGCGAACCCTCTTTACACAGAAGCGCTTCCTTTTCAGGAAAATCTTTGGAAGTTTCGAGGAAAAAATCCGGAATTGTTTTTAAGTCTTTATCAAATTTTCCCAGTTCAAAAAAATCAACCGCTATTTTAAAAATATTTTTTTTGTTCTTCTCAAAATTATAATCAAAGATCTCTACTATCTTTTTTTTGTCCGAGCTCACCTGATCGTATATATACTGCGCAGCGTCGGCAGGGGCTTCTTTCTTGTTTCGAACTTGGAAGATCAAGACTGGGGCTTTGACTTTTTCTAGTTCTGACCCGTTTTTTTTCACGAAGTTTATCAATTTCCAACCAGTCATGATGGGAAAATATTCATAACACCCATTGGCCAAATAATTATCTCTCAGATTATCATAAATCTCACGCTTATGGTATTTATAAAAAGGAGAAACAATGGGGGCAAACACTTTTATAGAATTATGATGCTTGATTTTCCCCGTCGTCGCAACACACACTACTCCATCCACTTTATCGGGGTGCTTAGCCGCCATATGCAAGGCAAGGTTTCCGCCTACAGATATACCCACTATATATATTTTTTTGTGATGCTTGCCCAACTTCAAAAGCGCTTCCTCTACACAACCTACCCAATCTTTCGGACCGTAGTTTTCTAGATCAGTATAGTGCGTTCCGTGCCCCGGAAGACATACCCCCATGCAGCTGATGCCCATTTTTACCAAATCTTCAGACTGTTTCTTGGTATTCCCCAGACTATCGGTAAATCCATGAATAAAAAGAACAGCACTATCGCTGCCAGTATCATGATAAAACGGTTTCGCGTTTTCGTTTATTTCGTATTTTTGAGCTTTTGTTTTTGTTTTTGTCATTTTCAAATTTGAACATAAAAATTATACAGCTAACAGCAAATACCTGTCAAGCGATACTATAAGCGACCATAACCTCATCATAGCACTTTAAGAAGTAAAGTTGAGAACTAGGGCAAAATAAAAGTGCTAAACCAAACTATGGTCTTTTCCGCGCGTGATGAGATACATCGGTATTAAAACCAGCAAGGCTAAAGCCCTTGAAGAACCTCGTTATATTATAAAAAACCTCAATACATTTTTGTTAGTTCGTTTACAATCATAATTTTTTACGATAAACATCTTTTCGATGTTTTATGATTCGAAGGTAAATATCTGACCCCTCGACATCATAACGGAGGCGAAAGTCTCCGATACGCAGTCGATACATCCCAATATCAAAATTAGTTAATTTCTTAACGTTTCTACCGGAATACGGATCTTTTTTCAAGCCATGCAATTCTTTTGCCGCCTTTGACCTAATGCTATCAGGCAGTTTAGCAAGATCTTTTAAAAAACTTTTCGAGGGAACAAGCTTATAATCCGCCATTTATTCCCCTTGAAGAATTTTAAAAATATCCTCTTCAGTACCAACCTCTCCCAGTTCAACTTCCTTTTTGCTTTGGATAAGCGCCTTTTTTATCTCAGGGTCAGCCGCTTCCGCTGTGATTTCCAACATATCAGCATAGTCTTCAGGACTTATGATGACAGCTGTTATCTTACCGCGTCTTTTCACAAAAAATGTGTTGTCCTTTTCACTGACTTCATTTAGCAGCTGTCCAAAATGGACTCTAGCGTCATGCGCGTCTATTGTTTTAGTCATGATTTTCTCCTTAATATCTTTAATAATCAACGTCCGTTTTGAACTAATCAATTGATACATCAATCATCTCAAATAAAGTCCTGCATGTCAAGCATATTGGGCAATATTATGTTAATTTCATCATATTCGTATCAAATCGATACGATAGAACCAATGTTTTGATACGAAAGAATTGGGGTGCTTAAGATAATCGCCGAAGCTCCTAACGATAAAAGATGACCGCCTTATATAAACTCATCCGAGATCGAACTTAACATTTTCTTAATCCTAGCTATAATCTCATTATAGCACTTTAGAAGGAAAGTTGAGAACTAAACAACGGTCAGAGATATGAAAGATAGAAATTGCTCTCCTTTAACTCTACTTACCTGACAAATGAATAATAATGGTATAATCAATACATGAATAAGATACCAGAAATTAACATAACCACGAATAAAAATCTTGACACCAAAACCATTGCGGAACTTGCCGAGATGAACGATAAGTTTATGGAAATCCACTTCAAAGATTATAGAAAAGATCAAAATCTAACAAATTACATTATCAACAAATATTTAGCAGAGAAAAATAATTTGTCATCAAAGATAAGAGAATTGGAAAATAAGCTTAATATATTAGAAGAAGCATGCAAAATAATTTCGGAAATTATGGGAGATAAATGGGAGAAAATCAATAAAATAAATGTATTCATTGGCTTCTGCCCCATTATACCAAGATTTCTTGATACTAAATCTTTTATTTTACCATACGAATTAAATGTAAATATAAAAATTCACTTTTCTGTACATGAAATCATTCATTTTCTATATTTTCAAAAGTGGGCAAAGATTTATAAAAAAGACAGCATTGAAACTTTTGAAAGCCCACATCAAAATTGGATATTAAGCGAAATCATTGCCCCAGTAATAATGAGGGATGGAAGGATTTTTGATCTTATCAAAACAGAATCCAATCTATACCCTGAATGGAAAAAGATAGACGACCAGTATAAATATTTCGATGAGTTCTTATCTCTCTACTATAAAACGTCTGACTTTGAAGATTTTCTTATCGAAGCCAAGAAAAAATATTATGAGATTGACAATAAAATAAATCTGACAAGTCTTTTGACAAGCAGGGACAGTCAGCACATGGGGTAAACACGACAAT
>PFMH01000046.1:0-901 GCA_002785325.1 bacterium (Candidatus Howlettbacteria) CG_4_10_14_0_8_um_filter_40_9
TATTGAAGATAACCCTAATCGTATGTTGAGTTTTAAGAAAATCTACCGTTCCGTCAGTTGAAGCATTGTCAATAACGATAATGTCATCAAGATATTCAGGCGGCGTATTATCCCCCAGAGCTTTGAGACATTTTTTTATCAGCTCAACGCCGTTGTAGGAAGGAATAATTATTGAAACTTTCATGCAAGGTTTACTTAATAATCCCTAAACGTCTGGAAATTCTGATAACTGGTTTAGCCAGCCTAAAAACACGCCTCCACCTGTTTAGCTGAGAACGCTGTAACTCAAAGTCCTGCATCAAAGCATAATTCCAAGTTTTTACTATGCCGGCATTTACCATTTCTGACATAAACGTTGCTAGGCTTAGATCCCAATGAGACCGGTCTTTGACCAAAACCGTTTGGCTCTCATCGCCATGAAAAGATACGCCAGCTATAGCTCCGGGATAATATTTTACATTAGCATAATTTTGGGCAAACATGATAATAGCATAATCTTCATAATAATCTCCAAGAAGCTCAAATTCCTCAAATACTTTTTTGATTGCATAAAGAGGGAAGACAAAAGAATTGATCGGAGCATGGTTATCGCCCTCAAATCCTTTATAATAATTTTTTGTTATGTAATAGTCGGGGATTGCCCTAGATTCTTTCGGAAAGGTTTCTTTCGGATCCCACACTTCATCGAAACGAATCACGTCGCCGACAAATATAAAGCTCTGATCTAGCAGTTTGGAGAAAATATCCATGCTTTGTGGAAAAATAAAGTCATCATCATCCACTAGCCAAACATAGCTTTCATCGTCTTTTATAGTAGAAACTGCGTCTTTTATAGCTTTTACTCTGGGGAACTGGCCGTTACCGATTTTTACGTCTACATAGATTATCGACAAATCGTATT
>PFMH01000046.1:941-6403 GCA_002785325.1 bacterium (Candidatus Howlettbacteria) CG_4_10_14_0_8_um_filter_40_9
ACTGCGAGATGAGTTGTTAACCGAAATAATAATCTCTAGGTCGACCATATCAGTTGTGGCATTGGCAATCAGACAAGAGTCTAGGAGATGCTCTAAAAAGTTTATTCGTGCCAAACATGTCTTTACAACAACAAAAACTTTCTTGACCTCTTTCTTTGAATGTTTTTTTATAACATCGCTGACTAAGCTATAAAAGTCTTGGCGATTATCGAAGCTTTCTTTCTTTAGATAATCGAGAGAGTTTTCAATTTCGACCAAACCGTTTATGGCTAATAGGGCCTTGTTTATAAAATCTTTTTTGAAATAGTTTTGAAACTCTCCATCCTTCGCTTCTGCATCAAAGGCTCCTTGGTTCCCCCCGCTTTTATGTATTACAAATAAGTTTGGGTCTGCCACACAAACTAGATCGTGTTTATAGCTCTCTATCAAAAGCGCTGTATCGTAAAAATGAAAACCGCTTAGAGATGGCGGCATGGCGACCTTTCTCCTTTTAAGGTTCTTTATATTTAGAAGCATCGTATTCCCGTCGATAGCTATAAGAGGAACGGGTTCTGAGCTAGGCATGATCGCTGAAGAATGAGGGTCGCTGATAAATCTTATCGCCTCATTGGTCATATATTCTATACCCGCATTTCCGGCTACCCCCCAATTATCTTCGCCATATTTTTCGTCTATACCTTTTATACATCGGCTAACCCTACTCTTTATATTAAGCGGAAGATAGACATCGTCATGAACAACAAGGGCATAACCAAACTCGCAATTTTTGATTATTTCGTCTAAAAATTGAAAATAGTCAGGTCCCGTTACCAGCCTTGTGTTTGAAAAATTATATTTTTCCGCCTGCGCTTCCAAAATATCTATTTTTTCTTGGTTCCAGCAAAGACGATATATCGCAAACTCAGATTTATTCATTATCGCTCCCTTTTTCTAATTTAAATTGCTTAATTCGTTTTTATCCATTATTTTTTTCCTTTAAAGTATGGTATTGACCATACTTTAAAACTTTAATCTTTTTTAGTGAAGAATTTCCACCCATCTGTTTTAGTAAGATATTTAGAAATAACTGAAAGAATTTACGAATTTTTATAGGTATAAATTTTCTTCTCAATCTTATCGTTAAACGCTTAACTGTTTCAAAATGGCTAATAGCGACAAGAGATAATCGCTTATTTTTTGCTTTTATCCTAAGAAGTCTAAAATTATCATTCCCTAAGCTGTGTTTTAATTCGCCATATTCTTGAAATACCTGTTTGCAGAAATAATCAGGATAACCCGCTCTTCTAAAAAGTTTTATTGCTTTTTTCTCGCCTCTTCTACCCCAGTATTTGTACATTATGTATATAAAGTTTCTTGCGCTCCAGAGATGCTCTATATTATAGCGCGTACCGTTATAACCGAAATAAATGCCCGTATAGTGATATACTACAGCAAGCGGACAGTATACCACTTTGTAATCTTCCAACCAGACCCTCCACGAGAAGTCAACGTCTTCAACATACATCCAAAAGTGCTCATCAAAGCCTTTAACTTTTTCAAAGATGCTTGATCTTATAAGAATGCATGCGCCACTTGCCCAAGGAGTTTCACATGTTTTTGTATCGTACTCTTTTGGATGCTCAAAGGGCAATTGCCGCCCCTCGACTATTCCTACCTTAGCATCTGATTCCATCTGAAAAATTAGGTTTTCAATACACTTTTGATGTAAAGAACAATCAGGATTTATAATAAGAAAATAGTTTTTTGGTTTTACCGTTTTAAAAGCAAAATTATGGGACTCACCAAAACCAAATTGCCTGTTACCACGAATTTCTTTTATGGAGACCTTGCCAACTTCGCTCTCTCCGTCGTAGACGCTGCCTTTCCCCGTAAAGTTTATGAGAGTTAGGTTTATTTTCCCTATGTTTAACTGTTTCGCCAAAGATGGGATAAGCCAAGACTTAACTTTTCCTATTTCTCCCCTTGAAACCGCACAAAAAATATCGACACTGTCTTTTTTCATTACCATCTCCTTGTTAGTCCTAGCTTTACTCTAATTTTAATAACCAAACTTCTAAGTTTCCACAGTTTTGAGCTATAAATAACCGAATTTGCAGCAGTTAATTTTGCAATTTCTTGCTCGTTTTTTGTTTTTACATCATTTAGCTCAGCTATGGCTTGATCTTTTAGTAAAATCATCTTTTCTGCCCGTGTCTTCTCCATTTCTGCTTCTGTAATAAAGTCCACCCTTGTGTTAATCCCTAGTGTTTTATAGCTTTCAATATATGTCTCTAGATCAACTACCCCATCTTTTTTATGAACATAAACAAGAAAACTATGTTCATATCCTTGAAACTCTTTCTCTTCTTTGGTGGATATCCCAAAAATTTTATAAACTTCTTTTAGTGGTAAAAGTAAAGCTATATTGTATGAAGAGTATTTATAATAAGCGTTTACGATTGTCCTAAAACATATGTATTTTGAAGGTAACGGGAAAGAAAAAAGCCATTCGTAGTCAATAAGTCTAAGACCATCTTTGCTTTCAAAAATGTTTTCCAAAAGGAGATCTAGCATACCTGGTTTTATACAATTTTTCTTTTCCTTGTTAACTTGACCAAAAATTTTCTCAAACTCGGCGCCTAAAACGACATTCTCTGTTTTGATTTTTGAAATCATCTCTTGATAGGAGGAAAATATTTTCTTTATTTTCTCCTTATTTTTTCCTAATACTGCTTCAAACAACAAAGAATCAAGAGATTCCCCGTTTAGATAACTAAAACTAACCGCCTGATCTACTAAAATTGGTTTTTCTGCCTCAAAAGGAAGGCTTGCCTTCGAAAGAAGCTCGTATTTATCAACCAAGGTAAGGAGAAATTTTTCACTTTCTTTAGAATTTGCTTTTTTGCAAGCGAAAAGTTTTCCATTTTTTTTCTCTATGGTCGTGAGCAGCTGGAATTCTTTTTTCCGCGCCTGATTAAATTTTGCATAAATAATCATTATTTCTTCTCCTTTGCAAATATAAGAAATGAGTTAGCAAAAAAGTCAAAATTCTCATTCATAATAATGTTGTCTGATGCTAATCTATTGTCAAACAAATTTATCTTTTTGCGTTGAAAATCAGAGAGGGATGATATCCCCGCCCTAATATTATGGTTAATCGTTGGTAAATATTCATCGGAAAAAATCTCTACCGGGAATCTATAATCAGGAAGAGGGTAATAAAAATTGATATCATCGAAACCTACAGATACCAGGAGATCAGTCATTTCTTTTTTACCAAAAGTTCTTACTCCTCTTTCTGTCGGGTAATTCTGGATGGATTCAAAAAAATCTCCATTATGGTCTTCTGCGGAACCTGACCAATATTTGAGGCCAAATTTGTTTTCAATAGCGATTATGATAGTTCCGTTGTCTTTTAAGAAACCTTTCAACTCTTTCAGAAAGTCTAGATAAGGATTTGCGGATTTCGTATATATACCGGCGTATTCTAAGATTCCCACTGAAGTTACATAATCAAATTTTTCGTCCAACACTACTCTGCTCGTATTCCCGGCGATAACCGTAAGATTTGCTCTTTCTTTATTCCTTAAAGCCGTTATTTCCGATCTTCTTTTAGTAAGCTCTATGGCTGTAACTTTGCCTAACTTCTCACAAAAGAGACCTGTTAAAGCTCCCCAGCCGGAACCTATCTCTAAAAGACTTTCATTTCTATTGAAAGGGTACCAACTCAACAAATTTTCCCTGTCAGGAGAAAGGTTCGTAAGTACGGGGCAAGAGGAATCGACTTCACACATTTTTTTTATAGCCTCCTGACTATTTGAAGATTTTAATGATTTTATCATTTTCTCTTCCATTTCTTTGCCGTCAGAATAATCTTGCTCTTCGTCGAGGAAATCAAGTATTAATTTTGATTTTTGCATATTTCTCCTAAGAAATTACTTATTTTTTTTGCTTCCCACCCATTTATGCTCCACATTCATTATCCCTCGATATTTGTTTGTTTTAACGGTCGGAAACATTCTGAATGATACTATCTTATCTTTAAAATCGTAAAATTTCTCTTCTATCTCACCGAAACACACTGCATTGACAAAATATAGCCCCGAAAGAAGATCTAGCTTTTCTATCTCCAGTTCGATAGCATTATTGTCTAAAATTTTGAAATCGTCCATTACTGTATTATATCCGAAAACATAGCTGCCATCATCTTTATATAATCCAAAACCAACATTGATAGGCGATTTTACTTCTTTTGTTTTTTTAAGCGTGGCTCTTATCTTTATTTTGTCTCCAGCCTTGAAGGTTGTCCTTGCAACTCCGTTTGAATCAAGAAGCTCTACTTTTGTTATTTGAACTTTTTTTGTCCAAAATTCATCTTCTTTTTTCTTTTCCTTTTTTTTCTCTCTTTTTTCCTCGTCCTTCATATTTTGTTCGATATAGAGATTGGCAACTTCACTCGCTTTCCCAATTTTTACTATTTTTCCATTACGAAGAAGCATTGCCCTGTCACAATATCTTTGAATCGTGCCTATATCATGCGTAACTAGAATGACTGTTTTGCCCAAAGAACGATATCTGTTGAATTCTTCAAGACATTTGCTTTGAAAATTACTGTCTCCAACCGCAAGAACTTCATCCATCAAAAGAATCTCCGCATGCACATTTATAGCCAGGGAAAAAGCAAGGCGTACCTGCATCCCCGATGAATAATTCTTCATCTTCATGTCAATAAATTCTTCTATTTCTGAGAAACCAACTATTCGATCGAATTTCTTTGTTATTTCTTTTTTCGAAAGACCTAATATAGAGCCCCCTAAATATATATTTTCTCTACCCGTAAGTTCTGGATTGAATCCAACTCCCAGCTCTAAAAAAGGTGACAATTTGCCGTTTATTTCCACCGATCCTCCGCTCGGAATATATATTCCCGCCAATATCTTCAACAATGTGCTTTTACCGCATCCGTTTCGCCCGATAAAACCGAAAAATTCTCCCTTTTTGATCTCAAAATTGATGTTTTCCAGGGCAGAAAACTCCTCATATGTTTTTTTTTCAAAAATATTTAGAGCAGCCGCCTTGAGACTAGTGTGTTTCTCATGGGGAATTCGGAAAGTTTTTGAAACATTCTCAACTTTAATCGCGATTTGTTCCTCAGCCTTTTTTTCTTTATCGTTTTGATTTTTTGTCATTGTGATTTCATTAGAAATTAGAAATTGAAAATTAGAAATTCTTTCACCTATACTTCTTCTGCAAATTTAGCTGACATTTTATTGAAAACAAAATACCCTGATAGACATATCATAAAAACTAACGCATAAGGGATAAACCAATAAGACCCCAATATCTGACCAGATGTTTCAACATTTGAGGATAGCAAAACACTCCTTGCGTCCTGGATAATCTGCGCTACAGGGCTTATCATAACAATCTTTATGAATTTGTCAGGGATAAAAGAGATAGGATAAAGTATAGGAGTCGCATAA
>PFMH01000018.1 GCA_002785325.1 bacterium (Candidatus Howlettbacteria) CG_4_10_14_0_8_um_filter_40_9
TTTCCTCCAGTTTTTGGCGTCAAAAAGTGGAAAAGAATAATTGATTCTGGACAAGCCAGAATGACAAAAGAATCGCTATGCTTTAAACACACTCGTCCCGATGACCATCGGGACGGTTTTTACTTGTAATAAAAAGAGGCACGCTATGTACCTCACTCTGTTTATCTATTCCTCATTTTAAAATCTGCCTTTTGCTCCAGGAATAGCAACCGTTGGATTCTCTATCGGAAGCCTCTTGTTTACCGCTTTTACCAGCGCACGAAGAGACCTTGCCCCGATAGGTCCTGCGACTACCGCCCTCACAAAGTCCTTTATACTCTCTCGTTCTTCGTGATTGAGGTAACACGCCCCTTCATCACCGCCTTCGTATTTTCTGAATGTTACTATACGCAGGCCATCAAAGATGACGAAAGAGTAAACTGTGGAAAATGGAACTACATGGAAAGAAAGATCAAAGATGTTCCCTGTTTTTTTCGCGCGAATCTCATAGGTCTCGTCCAGAGAAAGGGCGGGCGCGTAAGGTTCTCCCGAAGTTACAGAAGCCAAACGTTCAAGATCCTCTATAAAACTAGATTTCTTTGGCAATTAACTCATCTCCATCCTCTTCGTCTGCTTTTTCACAGGTTCCTTCGTTTTCTTCTATCCTCAAGAATGTCTCCTATCAAGTTGGACAGGGATTCTCTGACAAGAAAAGCCAATCCATGCCAATATGCCAAATACACTCAGAACGATCATATGGCCACAAGACCCGCTAGCAGCGGATAGGGAACCCACATATTTTTCCCCTTTCAGGGTTGCCCTTATTTTATTTAGGTAAATCCACGGTAATAGTACAACAGCACAAGAACTTTTTCAAGTACTATTTTGAGAGCACGCTTCTTTTGTAGTCGTCTAAGTGTTCGAGAGCTATGCCGGTTCCTTTTGCGACGCAAAGGAGGGCATCAGAAGTTACATGACACGGCACTCCAGTTACTTTTGTAAGAAGTTTATCGATGTTACGTAGCAAGGATCCGCCTCCGGTCATTACCATTCCCCTGTCGATGACATCCGATGCGAGTTCCGGTGGAGTTTGTTCTAGCACTTGTCTTACTGCAAAAACTATTTTCTCCAGTTCGTTTTGCATTGCTTCAACGACTTCATTTGTCTTTACTGTTATCGTTTTTGGCAGTCCTGCGATCATATCTCTGCCTCTTATCTCGATGACTTTCTCTTTTTCTAAAGCTACAGCACTGCCTATCTCTATCTTGATCTCTTCCGCGGTTCTATCGCCTATGGCAAGTCCGTATTTCTTCCTTATATAGTCGGAGATTGATTGGTCGAGTTTATTCCCACCCACTCTGACTGAGTTTGAAGCGACGATACCGCCGAGTGATATGATAGCCACCTCCGTAGTTCCTCCCCCGATGTCGACGATCAAGTTGCCGGCGGCGCTATCTATAGGTATATTTGCTCCGATAGCCGCAGCTACCGGTTCAGGAATGATATATGCTTGTTTTGCTCCGGCGGAGATAGTCGCGTCGATAACAGCTCTTTTTTCCGTGGATGTAACTCCTGCCGGTACAGACACCATGACTTCAGGTCGGAAGAGTCTAAAGCCTCCGGAAACTTGATTTATAAAATAACGAATCATTGCCTCTGTAACACGATAATCAGCGATAACGCCGTCTTTCATAGGTCTTTTTGCGGTAATGGTATCCGGAGTTCTTCCTACCATATCTTTTGCTTCGTTCCCCACCGCCATTATCCTGTTATCATCGGAAATGGCAATGACAGAAGGCTCGTTTATCACTATTCCCCTTTTAGGGACATAAACGAGGACATTTGCCGTTCCAAGATCGATTCCTATACGCTTTACTAACATGTTTAAAATTTCCAATTTACAATTAACAATATCCAATTAACTTTCATTGGAAATTGGATATTAGTAATTAGTAATTTAAAGGCAGAGGTATTCTACTTCAATCTGTCTGCATTTTCAATACTTACTTTACGGGTTCGTTCTCTATTATCAAGAGCTAGTACTCTTCTTCTTTTCTTTCGATATTTGCGCCAATGTTTGTGAGTTTTCCGACTATATCTTCATATCCGCGGTCTATAACTTCAGCTCCGTTTATCTCAGAAGTTCCCTCGGCTATTATAGATGCGATGATGAGTGTAGCGCCAGCCCTTAAGTCAAGACCGGATATATGTGTGCCGTGCAGAGGCGTTGGACCGATTATCCTCGCTTGGTGGGGATTGGAGACGATCGCTGACGCTCCCATTTTATTTAATTCGTGCAAATAGTTTAACCGACCTTCGAAAATAGTTTCAAATATATTGCTTGTTCCTTCGGCTTGTGTAAGTAGTATCGAAAAAGGGGCTTGCAGATCGGTCGGAAGTCCAGGATAAACTTCAGTTTGGATATTTATAGGTTTTAGCGCCCTGTTTTGTTTTAAAGTAATATTGTTTTTCCCCAGTGTGAAGTTTACCCCCATTTCGGAAAACTTATTTAAAAGCATGTCGTGATGTTCTGCTATAAAATTATTTACAATTAGTTCCCCTTTTCCGACGGCTCCAGCTATCGCAAATGTTCCTGCTTCGATCTGATCAGGAATAATCTCATGTTCTACCGAATGGAGCTCTTTAACGCCTTTGACTTTCAGAAAATGAGTTCCAATGCCATCTATCTTAGCTCCCATCTTGACCAAAAAATTACAGAAGTCAGTAACATGCGGTTCGATAGCGGTCAAACGAAGTTCGCTCTCCCCTTCTGACAATACTGCTGTTTGAAGGATATTTTCAGTGGCCGTGACGCTTATCTTGCCAAAAGTAAACTTGTTTCCTGTAAGCTTTGACGCCTCTAGAAAATACATATCTTTTTCTTGGGTTATAGTGGCTCCGAGCGCTTCAAAACCGGCAAGGTGAACATCTATCGGCCTCGGTCCGATGAAGCATCCTCCAGGTGTTGGGATCTCGACTTTACCAAATCTGGCGAGGATAGAACCCATGAGGAGAACGGAAGCTCGTAGATTTTTAACCAATTTTTTATCAGGAATATAGCTTTTGATATCCTTAGTGTCTATAGTCAATACGTTATTTTCGAAATTTGTCTTAGCACCAAGCCCCTCTAATATTTTTAGTAGGTTCTGGATGTCCACTATATCTGGAATATTCTTTAACGTGGTTATCCCGCTAGCCAATATAGATGCAGCGATTATCGGAAGTGCGGCATTTTTCGAGCCACTGGCGCTTATTTCGCCTTCTAGTTTTGTCGGACCTTTTATGATAAAAGATTGCATGAAATAGTGGTTAGTTGTTAGTGGTTAGTATATTGTGGGTGGGGCAGAAAATCTTTTTTTTGTCATTCCCGCCCCCGCGTTAAGCGCGGGGTAAACTCAGCGGGAATCCAGACCCTTTATCCTATCATTTTTACCTGTTACTTTGCCATTATAACTTAAAAAAGCGGATAAAAAAAGAACTGCCCGGGCTTGAGTGCCTCGGGCAGGTATTTTTGTGACGACCGCTAGCTAGCGGTCGTCACGACATTTTCTACTTATCGTGAATCCCCTGCCTCCTCGATCGCGGTACTTAAATAGAATTTCCCGTTGTTCCGAGAAAGGTACGTGACTCGTCATTTGTGGGGGTTTGATTACTCCCATCACTCTGTGGTGTGGGATCCCATTTATATAGACTATGTCCTCTTCCTCCATGTGTTCTCACCTTCTTGGTGATTTTGTTTATAATCGGATCTGCTAAATGGCCTTTTGGAAAAGGAATCTCATTTAGCGAACCCGATTGGGTCCGAGTTTCGATCACCCAAAAAAATAGACAAGGACGATTACGAGTATAATCAGTACTATACCCTCTGCGCAACCGGGTCCGTCGTTACTAAAATCTCCACTCATCCCTCGTCTCACCTCCTTTGCTGTAATGGATGCTCTCTATAATTATTTTCCCAATAAAGAGCGGCTTTTCTTCGATTCGAGACTCTCGTTGCGATGACGAGGCCGAACAAAATCCCCGTGATTGCTTGCACCATTTGTGTTCCCTGCTTCCTCCTTAGTTTTTTCTGCCTTTTGGCATTGTTTGAATGATTAGTGGCGTGGTCTGGATTCCCGCTGTGGCGAGAATGACATTGGGTTGGATCCCCCACCCGAACGAGCTTCGGCTCGGGCAGGCCGCCGACTCGAGGATGACCCTCCTTCGTTTCACTGCGGAAGGGCAAGCAGCTAGGAAGAAAGGGATTCCTCCCCATTCGACTTTGCTCAGGGTAAGCTTAGACCGGAATGACAACAGGAGTTACTCAACCAAACGATACCAAGATCTCGAAGTTTCCTTTTTGAAGTGCAACTTTTTTCTAGTTAAAATGTAGGCTAGGAAGGAGTAGAAAATGAAAAAGAAAAGGTACATTCATCTGTCTCAAAATGATAGAGATAGAATTGAAGCATTGTTAAAACAAGGACACGAACAAAAAGAGATAGCTGAAGTGTTAAAGGTAAACAAATCAACTATCTCTAGAGAGATTAAAAGAAACAGAAGGAATATTAGATCAAGGGGAGGAAACAAAGACGGTCCTTACGAATCTACTGTCGCCCATCACAAAGCATATTTAAAGAGAAAGTATTCTAAGTATCAGGGGAAAGAGATTGTTCAGAACGATGGCCTAAGAGAATACATTATTAAGGGCTTAAAGAAACATTGGAATCCTGATGAGATAGCCGGAAGAATGAAACTCGAGAATCAACCTTTCTATGCCTCTAAGAATACTATCTACGCATGGCTATACTCTGCTTGGGGACAGCGATACTGTAAGTATCTTTACTCGAAGAGATACCATCCTAAAAAACAGAATAAAAACAAGACGGGAAGAGTCCTTATCCCCAATAAGAAGCCAATAACCGAGAGACCCATTGGGGCAATAAACAAGACAAGATATGGTCGCTTTGAGTCAGATACCATTGTCTCGGGGAAGAGAACGAGAAGCAAAGCAGCTCTTACTGTAAGTATTGAAGTGAAAACAAAATATGCGGGGGTGAGGAAGATCAAAAACCTAAAACCATTATCCAATCTGAATGCCATACTGGACATTAATAGGAATCTCCAGAAAGTCTTAAGCATAACATTTGACAACGGTATAGAAAACACAAAGCATGAGAGCATAGGCGTTCCCACATACTTCTGTGATCCTTACTCTTCTTGGCAAAAACCACATGCAGAGAATGTAAACAAGATGATAAGAAGATATATCCCCAAAGGATCCGATATCTCAAAATATTCAGATAGTTATGTTAAGATGGCAGTAGACAAGATAAATAACAAACCAAGAAAATCTCTTAATTATCAAACAGCAAAAGAATTAATGATAAAGAATAATTTATTAAAAAATGCCTCGAATATTACGAGACAAAAAGTTGCACTTGGGGGTAGAATTATCAAAGCAAGTACATAGTATCATAAATGGTTTGTCTGGTCAATACTTTTTTGAAGAAGTCATTTGTGGTAAAGTTGATAAGGATCAGATTCTGATCTTTTGCGTTTCACGCGGTCGCCAGAATGACACAAGAATTGGATTACTGCGGTGTTTACCCTCATAACTTGATACGGGTGGCGGGAATGACAATGGAGTGTCCGACTATTTTTGAATTTATGTCATTAGAATTTCCTTAGAAATTGTTAATTAGAGATTTAGCATATGCACTCTTATTTCCCCCATTCACCATTTAAAATATTTGGATTTTTCTTAGTAGGTATCCTTTTCGGGATATCTTCTTTCGTCCTTATATACCTCGCAAGAGGATATGTTTTTGAACTTAATGGACTGAAACTTTCCTTCAGAAAAACGGGCATGATAATATTTTCATCAAGACCAAATGGGGCGAATGTTACGCTAGACGGGAAGATAGTGAAACAGAAATCTGGCAGTCCCCTATTTCCTTCAAGAATACCGGGCCTTTTGACGGGCGACTATGCCCTACGTCTAGAGAAAAGCGGATATCTCGCGTGGGAGAAAATTATGCATGTAGATGAAGAAGTGGTTTCGTGGGCCGACTATATCTTATTTTTTCCTGCGACTTCAAAAAAAGATTTGCTTATAGAAAATGGTAGAGTTTTAGGAGCAAAGGAGTCGCCGGATCTTAGAAAGATCGCCTACATTTATGAAAATACAGACAAAAAAAAGGAGCTGTGGTATTTCGATAATTTGGCTCTAGAAAAGACAAAACTTTTCCCGGTAAAAAAAGAAGAGGTGACAGCAAATGGCGATTTTGATATAACGGATATAAAGTGGTCAGCAGACTCCTCAAAGATATTATTTACAAAGA
>PFMH01000054.1 GCA_002785325.1 bacterium (Candidatus Howlettbacteria) CG_4_10_14_0_8_um_filter_40_9
TCCAAAACAATCGGCGACACCTTCTTCCAGTAAGTTTTCAAAATGAATGATCCCTTCATTGTACGCCTTCACTTTGGCAAAGTTGCCCCGAGTGATTGTACATAACTTGGGGTCTACAATTTCAGTTTCTCCATTTGAATCAACTGCGTAATGAGTAGGAGCAATCTGATAAATTCGCTCATACGTTTTTTCGTTAACAACTTTTCCATGCAGATCAATAAAGAACCAACATGCATTTTTTTCAACCGCTGCATAATTCCCAACAAAATGAATAGCATTATCATAAATGAACGGAATTGCGATTTGGCTTTTGGCATCAATAAAACCATATTTGCCCTTCTTCCTTCCAGCAGCAACACCAGATGAAAATCGTGACGTCCATTCATATGTCATTGGAATTACTACATTAAGTTCTTTATCAATAAATCCGAAGTTCCCTTTGAACTTTCTTCGGATCAACCCTTCCGAATATTCATCATTTTCATCTAAGAGATCATAAGGATGTTCAACGATCAATTCTTTTCCGAATGGGATTACAAATTCTCCTATCGTGTTCACGTATGCAACCAATCTTCTTTCTCCGTCGCCAGTCATTTTAGAAACATTGGCAAGACCATTACTAAATTTCCCAGTAACAAACGCTTCATCCCATTTTGCAATTTCGTGTCCCACCGTGTCAATTAGAATAGTTGTAGTTCCTTTTTGAACAAAAGCCAGTCCTTCGGAAAAATCATCACAAATATCATACTTTGGTGAAATCACCCATCGCAAATCGCGATCTACAAAGCCACACCTTCCCGCTATCTCTGATTGGGCGAGATCATTATGGAAGAAACCTAGAAAATCAAAATAAGGGAAGGATTCTTTACCGTCAGTTTCTAAAACTCCGCGTACAAGTCTTCCGTTTACTATTTTATAAATAGGTGTAATACCATTTAGTGTTTTACCTCTAACGATCTCGCCCATAACTTTTTCCTTCTTATTGATTTATTTTACTATTTCAAAATTAGAGGAGAGGAAAGGTAAAAGCTCTATCATTAAATGATAATTGTTGAAGAGGAACCGTAGTATGATAAGTTTTAAGTTATCTTATTTGCTGTGGGCTTTTAGGTTGTTTTCGGAAATCTCCCGAACAAAGGAGATCAAGGCTTCTGGCTCTTGGGCAATTACTTCTCCGCCACGACCAGTTATCCAACGAGCAATATCTTCAAGAGAATTGACAGAAAATGAGACTATTGCAGATCCATCCTTTTGATAATCAATGGTCTGCTTTTCCATCAGCAAAGGGATTTTACCGCTTGCGATCCACTGCGGAGTGAATAAGAGTTTAATATTATGAT
>PFMH01000001.1 GCA_002785325.1 bacterium (Candidatus Howlettbacteria) CG_4_10_14_0_8_um_filter_40_9
TATTAAAAAGATAATCCTCAAAGATCTCGTTAAAATAGCATTACGACACAGGGCTTATAGCTCGATCTCAAAAGTAACGAATGTCACCGGTGAGGGAAACGCCGATACCGGATGGCTGCATTCGGGGTTGGTAAGGACAATGCAGAATCTCGGTTTTGACTCGTGGCGGAGGATGTGGTTTATGAGAAAATTTGATTTGCGATATTTCAAAAAAGAGGGCTTATCAAAGGAGTCTCGAGATAAGTATTACAGGCAAATACTAGAAGAAGTCTGTGAGACCTTTAAAAACAGCATTGATAGAGAAAATCCTTTTTTAGTGAGCGTTATAAAAAATCTAGGAATAAAAAAGAGTCCTCATCTCATAGTTGTTACCGGATACAAATTGAATTCTAAAGGCCATGTGGGTGGTTTTTTTGTCAATGACCCGAATAATCCAAAAAACGGCACGAAGATTCGCCCTTTGCATAAAGACCAGTTTATTTCAATGAAGGAGTTTGATAAGATATGGAGAAAGAGAGCCATATTTATTGAGCCAAAAGCTAAATAAACTCAAATAAGTTTCCTCTTTATTAATGACAGAATGATGGGTAGACCCTTATGATAAATTACGATCCGAAGAAAATAGTCAGCCCGAGGCTGATCCGCCTTGGGCGGAAGAAAAATTAAAGGATAAAAAATGAGCGAAAGGTATAATCAAAAAACAATCGAGGATAAGTGGAGAAGTGTTTGGGAAAAAACCAGTATTTATAATACTGATCTTTCTTCTGATAAGCCAAAACTATATAATCTCATGATGTTCCCTTATCCGTCTGCCAGTTATCTTCATATCGGTCATGTTTACTCTTATACCGGAGGAGACGTTTATGCGCGATTCAAAAATTTAAACGGTTTCAACGTCTTTGAACCAATCGGTTATGATGCTTTTGGACTGCCGGCAGAAAACTTCGCCTTTAAAAATAATGTGCATCCAAATAAAAGCACAAAAGAAAATATCGAGCATTCCGAAAAACAACTAAAATCATTTGGTTGTATGTTTGACTGGGAAAAGACGATGAACACTTCTGATCCGAGCTACTACAAGTGGACTCAATGGCTATTTTTGAAATTATACGAACAGGGTTTGGCTTATCAGAAAGAAGCGCCGGTTAACTGGTGTCCCGGATGTAAAACCGTACTTGCGAACGAACAAGTCGTAAACGGTGAATGCGAACGTTGCGACAGCATCGTCGAACAAAAGTATATGAAACAATGGTTTTTCAAAACCACGGATTATGCCGATAGGTTGATCGCCGATCTCGACAAAGTCGATTGGCCGAAGTCGTCTGTTGTAAAGCAAAGAAATTGGATCGGGAAGTCAGAGGGAACATTGGTAAAATTCCAGATCTCAAATTCAAAATCTCAAATAAGATCCCAAGAGAAGAATAACAAAACGGAGAGTCTTAAGTTTATGCCTCATTTAGTACCTCTAGTTCTGTCTGGAGAGAAATATATTACTTATAGGCTTGAATCAAAGGAGATCGAAGAAGGTGATGTCATAGTTCTTATAAACAAAGAAACCCTCAAAAAATTCGCTCTAGCAAAAATTAAAAAAATCGAAAAAAAGAAAATAGGGGATCTCAATGGAAATGAGCCGGGTCATGAAAAGTTTAACTCCAGAGAAGAGCTGTATAAACAGTATGAAAAATATTATAACCGAAAAGTAAATTATGATACCGATCTATGGATATATGAATTTGAGCTACAGAAATTTCCAAAGTTCGATACTGATCATATAGAAGTTTTTACTACTAGGGTAGATACGATATTTGGTTGTACTTATCTTGTCGTTGCTCCAGAGCATCCGATTGTCGACTTGATTACGACGGCAGAACAGAGAAAAGAAGTAGAAAAATATAAATTAGAAACGCAAAAAAAGAGCGAACTAGAAAGACAGGAAGATAAAGAAAAGACAGGAGTATTTACAGGAGCATATGTTATAAACCCAGCAAATGGTGAGGATGTACCTGTTTGGATTGCTGATTTTGTTATTGGCAGTTATGGTGGAGGAGCCGTATTCGCAGATGCTCATGATGAAAGAGACTTTGAGTTTGCTAAAAAATATAAAATCTCCCTAAAAACTACGATTTCTCCATCAAATAAAAAAGAAGATTTAGAGGTGAGAAATTTGAAAAAATGTTTTACTGGCGACGGAATTCTATATGATTCTGGCGAATTTAACGGTTTAAATTCAGGGGAGGCTAGAAAGAAAATTACAAATTGGCTGGAAGAAAAAGGCCTTGGTTCTAAAAAGATTAATTATAGATTGCGCGATTGGTCATTTTCACGACAAAGGTACTGGGGCGCGCCGATTCCGATAGTTTACTGCGATAAATGTGGGGCTATCCCTGTTCCGGAAAAAGATCTGCCGGTTCTGCTCCCTGAGCTGGATATAAAAGAAGTGAGACCATCTGGAACAGGAAAGGGGCCGCTAGCTAATGTGTCTGAGTTTGTTAATACAAAATGTCCGAAGTGTGGAGGAAATGCCGAGCGAGAAACAGACACTATGGATACTTTCGTTGATTCCAGCTTTTATTTCCTAAGATATCCTAGTGTTGGCGACGATACGCAAATGATGGATGCCGAGATTACGAAAAAATGGCTTCCGGTAGATATGTATACCGGCGGGGCGGAGCACGTGACGATGCATCTGCTCTATGCCAGATTTATCACAAAAGCATTGCACGATGCGAAACTCATAGACTTCGACGAACCGTTTTTGAAACTCCGTCATCAAGGGATGATACTCGGCCCTGACGGCAAGAAAATGAGCAAGTCAAAAGGCAATGTCGTTATACCCGATGAGACCATAAGGGAACACGGTGCCGATGTTTTTCGGACTTATCTTCTGTTTATGGGGCCTTTTGAAGACGGCGGTCCGTGGAATCCCGAGGGGATGAAGGGAATAAAAAGATTCTTGGACAAGGTATGGAGTTTAAGCCAAGAAATAATAGAAAACACCAAGGCGGAAAATCCTGAAGATGATTTAAATTCGGAGGAAACCATCGAAGAAACTGCACTGGCCAGAACTATTCATAAAACGATTAAGAAAGTTACGGAAGACATAAATGATTTCAAGTTTAACACAGCAATAAGCGCGATGATGGAGTGTGTGAATGAATTAATTAAGGTTAAAGAAAAGTTGCCGGTCGGAAGTTCATCATTTGTTTGGCGAAGCGCTATCGAAAACTTGACGGTTCTCCTTTCCCCATTTGCGCCGCATATGGCCGAAGAGATCTGGGAAGGTTTGGGATTTAAAGAGAGTATCATAAAGGCTAGCTGGCCATCATATGATAAGGATTTGATAATAGAAGATACCGTTATGATTGCAGTACAGGTTAATGGAAAGGTAAGAGACCAGATCTTGATAGCCGCAGACGCGAAAGAGGAAGATGTTAAAAAACAGGCATACGAATCTGAAAAGGTCCAGAAATATATCGACGGAAAAGAGATCATGAAGACGGTGTTTGTCCCAGGAAAGCTCATAAGTATTGTAGTTAAGGGATAATTTTGATATAATTTGCGGGTTGCAAATAAAGTAAAATATCTATTGAAAATTTAAGATTGTTATTTTTCCACTTTTTGACAGCCATCTTTTTTGTCATTCCCGCTGATGCGAGAATGACAGAGGCGACGCGGGGCTATCGTCGGTACGAATGACAAGAGAGCGATAGTCGGGCAAATAATTTGTAAAATATCTAGATTTGTAAATTTGTAATTAGTAAGAAGATGAATATTGACATAAAAAATTTTATAAACACTGCTATCGGTAATACTGAAACGCGAGAGATAGGCAGTGAAAACGAAACTGACCTCGGCGACGATATCGTTTTGAAAAAATATATCGGGAAGGTCGAGCTTACCAATCTTGAAGAAGAAGTACTGGCAAGATTTAAAGTGAGCGTTGATATAGAGACGATATGCGACAGATGTCTGGAAAGATTCGCTACTCATAATGATTTCAGATTTGAAAGGGAATATACTTTTTCCGCAGAAGAGGATAAACTAAAGATAGAGAAAGATAAGACCATAGAAATATTTGAACCGATAAGAGAAGAGATCATATTACGTCTTCCCATGAAGAAGCTGTGTAAGGAAGACTGCGGAGGGATGGAGAAAGTTGACTAAGAAGGCTAAAGTTATTGAGTTGATTGAGTTAATAAAGAAGTAGAAATATATGAGTGAAGAAAAAGACAGCATACCGACACCGGGAACAGGAACGCCGTCATGGGTAACTATTGCAGAGATAGTTTCCATAACAGTGCTTCTGGTAGCGCTTCTTATAGCGGTAGTGTATCTTCTGAAGCTGACATTTGTATACGCCGTGATCCCCATAGTAGCGGTAGTAGTAAAATCATGGATAGAAGTTAACAAAACTGTAAAAAAACAGTAAAGTAATAATAATCAGGAGAATTAAAAGTTATGGCAGTACCAAAAAAGAAAACATCAAAGTCTAGGACATCGAGCAGAAAAGCTGCAAATATGAAAACACCGAGTATCACGCTTACGGTTTGTAAAAAATGCGGCGAGAAAGTTATGTCTCATACCATTTGCAAAGTTTGCGGATATTATGGCGGGAAGAAGATAATAGAGATTGGGGATTAGGGCTTAGGTCATAGGTCGTTGGGGATAGAATAGAGATTGGGGATTAGGGCTTAGGTTCTTAGGTCTTAGGGAGTAGAGACAAGTTAGCTTTATAGGAATTAAAGATTAGATCAGAGGAGGGGCATGGAAAGAGGTTTAAAGGGATTGAAAATTTATCAAATGGCATGCGAGCTCGAAAGGAAAGTTCACGAGACAGTAAAAGGTTTTCCTGCAGAAGAGAAATTTCGTAAAACCGATCAAGTTATAAGAGCATCTTCTTCTGTTTGCGATAACATATCAGAAGGATATGGTAAATTTAGTTACCAAAGTAAGATACATTCATACTATACTGCTAGAGGTGAAGCCGAAGAAGCGAGAGAGCAGATAGTAAGAGCTGGTAATATCGGCATATTGAATAAAGAGAAAAGCCAGGAATTAGAAAGTGATTATACCGCCTTGATCAAAGGCATAAATGGGTACATAAGGTTTTTAAGAAAAGAGAAGGATAAAAAAGAAAATGCGCTTTCCAAGACCCAAGACCTAAGCACCTGATTAACTAATATCTATGTCATCAAATCGACACCTTTCCAGGATAATAGCGATGCAGACACTCTTCGAGTGGGATTTTTTGAATGTAAAATGCGGTAAAGATCTTGATCTAAGAAAAGATTTCCCGATAATCTTTGAAAGAAACTATAAAGAATTTGCTTCGAGCATCGACAGCGAAAACTTTGCAAACGACTTGGTGAGCGGAGTAATGTCTAGCAGGGATGCTATCGACGACATCATAAAGCCGGCAGCTCCGGAGTGGCCGATCGACCAGATCGCGCTTGTGGACTTGGAGGTTTTAAGAGTCGGAATTTATGAGTTGCTTTTTGCAAAAGATGTTCCGCCAAAGGTGGCGATAAACGAGGCGGTAGAAACGGCAAAAGCTTTCGGCGGAGAAAATTCCAGCAGATTTGTAAACGGCGTTTTAGGTACGGTTTACCGAGCTTCAGACATCTACAAACCGGAGGAAGACGTGAGGGCAAATAAAGGAGATAAGAATGAGTGAAGATTTAGAAATGATAGAAAAAAAAATAGGTCTTACTTTTGATAATAAAGACTTTTTAAAGCTTGCCTTTACCCATCGTTCTTATCTGAATGAAAATAAAAGGATAAAAGAGCACAATGAAAGATTAGAGTTTTTAGGGGATGCGGTTTTAGAGCTCGCCGTTACTGAACATTTGTATAAAAATTATAAAAATCCGGAAGGCGAACTGACCAACTGGAGGAGCGCTTTGGTAAAAACGGAAACGATATCCGAAACGGCTAAAGAACTGGGGTATGAAGAACACCTAAAACTCTCGAAAGGCGAATCAAAAAGTACCGGAAGGGCGCGTCAGCTTATACTCGCAAATACCTTTGAAGCTGTGGTTGGTGCGATCTATCTCGATCAAGGATTTGAAGTAGCGAGAAAATTTATCGAAGAAAAACTTATCGTCAAACTTCCGAAGATATTGGAAACTAAGGCGTACATTGATGCAAAGAGCAGTTTTCAGGAACTCGCTCAAGAAAAAGAAGGGATAACCCCAGTCTACAAAGTGTTGAGTGAAGAAGGTCCTGACCATGAAAAGATATTTACGATGGGCGTCTATCTCGAGGAGAAGCAGATCGGTAAAGGAACGGGTCCATCGAAGCAATCAGCAGAACAAGCCGCG
>PFMH01000071.1 GCA_002785325.1 bacterium (Candidatus Howlettbacteria) CG_4_10_14_0_8_um_filter_40_9
AGATAACCAAGGACTTTGCATCCGACCTTGTCCTAAAGGGGATAACTATCGTTTCTGGACTTGCACTAGGTATAGATACGGCAGCGCACGAAGCAGCACTCTCTGCGGGCGGAAGGACGATAGCTGTCTTGGGAAACGGAGTAGAAAAACCTTATCCGCCGTCAAATGCAAATCTTGCAGAAAAGATCATCAAAAACGGCGCTATAATATCCGAATTCCCGATCGGCACTCTTCCCTTAAGACAGAACTTCCCCGCCAGAAACAGGATCATCTCCGGACTTTCTTTGGGGACGCTTGTCACTGAAGCGCATGAAGGGTCTGGCTCGCTGATCACCGCCGGCTATACGCTTGAGCAAAACAGGGAAGTATTTGCTGTTCCTGGAAGCCTTTACAATAAAAACTCTATCGGTCCGAACAATCTTATAAAGATGGGGGCTAAGACGGTGACAAGCGCCGATGATATACTGGAAGAGATGGGCTGGGAACAGGCAGAGGCAAATTCAAAAGCAAAGAAGATATTCCCGAGTTCCCCCGAAGAAAAGGTGATTTTAGGTATTCTGGAAAATGAACCCTCCCACATCGACGCGATCATAAAAGAAAGCGGCTTTGAATCATCCCAAGCAAGCTCTGTCCTAACCATTATGGAAGTCAAAGGAAAGGTAAAACATCTTGGCGGGATGGTGTATAGGATAAATAATTAGCAGTCATAAATAATATTTTTCATCTTTAGTTCACCGACTATCAGTTCGAAAAAAGAACAGTCGAGTAAGCGAACGTATGAAAATATGACTTCCGGTATCGGCTTGTTGTCATTTTTCATACTTGAGCGAATGAAGATTGTGACATTTTGAGAATCTGTCTAGTCGGCAGTTTTTGCTCCTCTTTTTGCTGTCAAAAAGAGGAAAATAAGATTTGGCATCTTGCACGATGTCATTTTTCGTCATTAATATAAATTAGACGTATGGATAAAAGAGATTTTTTACTAAAAGTGAGAGAAAAAGCTGAGCTTAAAAATACCGACGAGGCAGAAAAGGCATCGAAAGCTGTAATGCACGCTTTGAGGGAAAGGATTACGCCGGACGAAGCACATGATCTCGAGTCACAGTTCACTTGTGGGGAAAAGGAACTCTGGGAAAACGGCGAGATGAAAAGAAAATTTTTAGAAAGGTTGCATTTAAAAAAGAGGGGAGTTCAAAAAATGCATAGGCGGGAATTCCTACAAAAAGTGCAAAACGAAACGAAAGGCATGCAAGATGCGGAGAAGACAACCAAAGCGGTATTTTCCACGATAAAAGAGCAGGTGTCAAAAGGTGAAGCAGATGATGTCGCCGCCCAACTTCCGACAGATCTTCGCAATATGTGGCTGAAATCTTAGTTATCTACTCGTTACCGACTATTATTTATAACAGTTATTTTAAATTGATTTAGTATACAAATACTCACGATCGTGAGTATTTGTATACTAAATCAATTGATGTTAATATTATCTCTAATGGATAAGAAAATAAAGAAAAATAATGATACTACTCTTTTGGAACATATATTACTTGGGCTAATACCATTTACGGAAGAAAATACTGCTCTGGTTTTTAAGCCCCAAAAGTTTTTTTATGAATTGGAAAAGAAGCTGAGTAATACTTCCTTTGAAACCATTAAAAATACTTTTTATAGAGCAAAGAAACAGGGGTATCTGCAATCGGTAGAAAATCAAAATCTCATTATCACGAATAAAGGAAAGGTAAAATTATTCAAACATATTAAAAAAAAGAACACTGAGAAGTGGGATGGATTTTTTAGAATATTATTTTTTGATGTACCCGAAAAGGAAAGACGGAAAAGAGATCTCTTGAGAGGTAGGTTGGCAGAGCTTGGATTTGTACAATATCAACTTAGTGCGTGGGTCTGCCCATATGATCGCACAGAGGAGATAGACTTGTTAATCCTTGAGTATAAACTCGAACCGTATGTGCACTATCTGCTTGCCAAAACAATCTCGGGTGAGGATAGGCTTAGAATGATATTCAAACTCAAAGAGGTAAACAAATACTCACGATCGTGAGTATTTGTTTACCTCTTTTTTTTGACTAGTTTTATTTTTTTATTTACAAAGTCAGGCTATATAACATAAACTAAGGAAGTATGAATTTAGTTATCGTAGAATCGCCAGCAAAGGCAAAGACAATTGAAAAATTTTTAGGTCCGGGACATAGGGTTTTAGCATCTTATGGTCATCTTCGTGATCTCCCAAAGTCGGGGATCGGCGTTGATATCGAGCATGACTTCAAACCGGAGTACATCATCCCGGATGATTCCAAAAAGCAAGTTGCTCTCCTAAAAAAAGAAATGCTCTCAGCAGATACTATCTATCTCGCGACCGATCTGGACAGAGAAGGAGAAGCTATCTCGTGGCATGTGGCGTGCCTTATAACCGAAGATGGCAAGATCAGTAAAGACAAAAAAGAGTCGACAGAAAAGAAGTTTAAAAGGATCGAGTTCAATGAGATTTCCAAAGAAGCTATCCTCCACGCTGTGGCGAATCCAAGGGCTATAGATCAAAATCTGGTCAATGCCCAACAAGCAAGAAGAGTCCTCGACCGGCTAGTCGGTTATGAACTTTCACCGATTCTTTGGCGAAAAGTAAAGCCGTCTCTTTCGGCCGGAAGAGTTCAGTCCGTTTTGGTACGGCTGATAGTTGAGCGTGAGAGGGAAATAATGGATTTCAAACCCGTACCAGTTTATAAGGTTTCGGGAATTTTCCTTACGCAAAGTGGCGCTATCCTAAAAGCCGAGCTAGGAAAAAAATTCGCTACGAAGGATGAGGCAGCCGCATTTTTAGAAAAATGCAAAAATGCGGACTTTAAAGTTTCAAATCTAGAGACCAAACCGGCGAAGAAATCTCCCTCAGCGCCATTTACCACTTCCACGCTCCAGCAAGAAGCCAGCCGAAAGTTTGGCTTTGGCGTTTCCCAAACTATGCAGGTCGCTCAAAAGCTTTACGAAAAAGGCGCCATCACCTATATGCGTACCGACTCCGTAAATCTTTCCGACGAAGCGATCAGACAAGCAACCGCCACGATAAAAAAAATGTACGGCGATAGATACCTTACAGTCAGGAGATATAAGACGAAGTCAAAAGGAGCTCAGGAAGCCCACGAGGCGATCAGACCGACGCACTTTGACCAACAAAGTATGGATGGCGACTATCAGGAAGCCAAGCTTTACGATCTTATCTGGAAACGCGCCATCGCTTCGCAAATGAGCGAAGCGGAGCTGGAAAAGACCAGTGTAACCATCAGCGTTTCGACGACGGAAGAAAAGTTTGTCGCTCTGGGTGAAGTATTAAAATTTGACGGATTTTTGAAAGCCTATCTCGAGTCGAAGGAACCTGCCTCGACTGACACGAGTCAAGGCGGGGAAACAAACGAAGAGCAAAACGACATGGGAATTTTGCCGCCATTAAAAGTTGGTGAAGATCTCAGTGCAGATGAAATAACCGCCACGGAACGTTTCTCCAAACATCCGCCACGATATACCGAAGCAAGCCTTGTCAAAAAACTCGAAGAGTTGGGCATCGGCAGACCTTCAACTTATGCGCCGACCATTTCCACGGTTCAAAAGAGAGGCTATGTCGTCAAAGAAGATCGTGAAGGGGTGGAAAGAAAATACAACTTCATCACATTGAAAAACGGGGCTGTAACCGACGAAGAACTAACAGAAAATACCGGCTTTGAAAAAAACAAACTTTTTCCGACTGATATCGGCATGGTAGTAACCGATTTTCTAATGCTGAATTTTAAAGATATACTGGACTATAGCTTTACCGCAAAGGTCGAAGATGAGTTTGATGATGTAGCTGATGGGAATCTAGAGTGGACCAAGATGCTCAAGGATTTTTACGGCCCATTTCACAAAACTGTCGAGCATGTTGCGGAAAGCGGGGAAAGAGCAGTGGGAGAAAGACTGCTGGGTAAAGATCCAAAGACGGGGAGGGATGTAGTTGTCCGACTGGGAAAGTTTGGCCCGCTTGTACAGATCGGCAGGAAAGATGAGGAAGAAAAACAGATATTTGCCTCACTCAGAACAGGGCAAAGATTGGAAAACATCACATTTGAAGAAGCCCTAGAACTTTTCAAACTGCCGCGTACTCTAGGAGAGTTTGAAGGAGGAGAGGTGGTTATCGCCATCGGGCGCTACGGACCATATATAAAATACAAAGAGGAGTTTATCTCTCTACCAAAGAAAGAAGACCCTTATACAGTCACCTTTGAAAGAATAAAGGAAATACTTTCCGGACCGCGTCTCCCGAGAGAGCTGGGCGAATACGAAGGGAAAAAAGTCAGCACTGCCAAAGGATTTTACGGACCATATATAAAGTACGAGGGAACTTTTGCGTCATTACCAAAATCTCTCGATCCTTTTGAAGTTACATTTGAAGAAGCGCTAGAAATACTAAAAACAAAGATAGAGAAGGATGCGGAAAAAACTATCCAAAAATGGGACGAAGACCGAAGAGCAAAAGTAGTAAAAGGAAAATACGGTCCAGCCATCCAATATGGACGAAAAATGTTTAAAATTCCTGCCGACAAAAAACCGGAAGAGCTAACTCTGGAAGAAGCCCTAGAGATCGCGGGACTAAACAAACCAAAGACGAAGAAGAAAACTAAAAAGAAATAAATTTAAGTTTTTAACTGGCATTTATTTTCTGCTATACTACCCTTATGCTTCAGCTGGAAAATACAAAGATTATTTCAAATAAACACTTGATCGGGGATTTTTATATTTTGATACTTAGATCCCCGAAGATAGTGAAACATGCCCGACCGGGGCAGTTCGTAAATATTTTGGTTTCAAACAGTACGGAACCGCTTCTTAGGCGACCATTCAGCATCTACGACGCAGATACGAAAAAGGGAGAGCTGAAAGTTCTGTATTGTGTAAAGGGCAAAGGGACAAACATTCTAAAAACACTTGCTAAGGGACGGAACCTTAGCATAACTGGGCCGCACGGCAACGGTTTTCATGTGCATGAGGATCATAAGAATATATTGCTCGTCGGGGGAGGATTTGGCACGGCGCCGCTGTCGTATCTGGCAAAGGAGCATAGACATTTAAATATATTTGCTGCCGTAGGCGGACGAACCAAAGACCTTATATTTTGTGAAAAAGATTTGAAAAATTGCGACGCAAAGATTTTTATAGCTACAGATGACGGAAGTTATGGAGAGAAGGGTCTAGTGATACAACCGGTCGAGAAGATCTTGAAAACAGTAAGACCAGATTCTGGTCAAGCCAGAATGACAGGAATTGACGAGATATTTACTTGTGGACCCGTACCGATGATGAAAGCTGTAGCCGAAGTGGCAAAAAAATACGATGTCCCGTGTCAAGTTTCGATGGAAGAAAAGATGGCATGCGGGATCGGTGTCTGTCTCGGATGCGCATGTAAAACGAAGGAAGGGTATAAAACTGTGTGTACGCAAGGACCGGTATTCCAGTCTAGTTATGTTGACTGGTAAAATAACAAATACCTGCCCGAATCGGTCGAGGCGGGAATCCCAAATTCAGAAATGTCAAAATTATAAACAAAAAAAGAGATGATGGTCTGGATTCCCGCTGTGGCGAGAATGACAGAGAGAGAATTCGTAGATTCGTAAAATTAGTATTATTCGTAAATTCGTTGCTTCATGAAACCAAATCTAGAAGTCAAAATCGGAAAGATAAAGATGCAAAATCCCGTTACCGTAGGATCGGGTACTTTCGGTCTGCAAAACGGCCAGTTTTTTGATCTGTCAAAACTCGGGGCGATCGTTCCCAAGGGAATTACACTGAAACCAAAAGAGGGGAATCCGGCACCAAGGATGGTTGAAACCGCTTCTGGGATGCTAAACGCTATCGGGCTTCAAAATCCGGGGCTTGAGGGATTCCTCGAGCAACTTCCAGCTTATGAGAGGCTAGACATCCCGATAATCGTCAATATCTCTGGCGAAAGTGAGAAGGATTACGCAAAACTAGCTTATGAGCTGACAAAAACAGGAAAAATACATGGATTAGAAATAAATGTTTCCTGCCCGAATCTAAAAAGCGGGGGGATGCAGTTCGGAGCTGACCCGAAAGCCACAGCCAAAATAGTCAAAGCTGTAAAAAAAGAAACAAACCTCACCGTTATCACCAAGCTCACCCCAAACGTGACAAATGTCACAGAAATTGCCAAAGCCGCGGAAAGCGCCGGATCTGACGCCATATCGCTCATAAATACGCTTCTTGGGACATCTATAGACGTAAAAACCCGCAGAT
>PFMH01000093.1:0-650 GCA_002785325.1 bacterium (Candidatus Howlettbacteria) CG_4_10_14_0_8_um_filter_40_9
TTCGTTATACCAAGTATTTAATCCAGTGTTTTTTAGAACTATCTGAACGAGTTTTTCTGTACCGGCTTCCATATAGTTATCAGGATTGATCTGGGATACAAAGTCGTAGTTGTATTGAACGGAAGTCATAGACATATACATTCCTTTATCTGCCATCTGAAGAACATTTTCAACTATAGGAATAAAGTGAAAGGAATGGTATCCGATGGTTGCGGGTGCGGTAATAGTAAATTCAAAAACAGCATTTTCCCCGGTGGCAACGGTTGGTGTTTGCATTTTAATTCTGTTTTTACTCCCATCATTTATCCAGTTGCCATCATTTGTATAGAAACTTTTACCATCCTCGTTAGTTATCTGAAGTCTAGATGGAGATGACGGTCTCTGCTCCTCGTTGTACCAAGTACTTGCCCCGGTATTTTTTATCACCACCTGTACCCCCGTTGTCGTCGCGGTTGTCATATATGAAGGAGGCAGGACTTGTGAAACAAACCCGTAGTCATAAGGAAGCAAATTGAACCAGTAAGAAAAATAATATACAAAGTTATAATTCCCATAATAATGACTTCCATTTGTGGCTGTTAAGTAAGCGCTATCAGGACGATGGGGGGTATAATTGTACAAAGAACCGGTAGCACAAGTACCGATATACG
>PFMH01000093.1:669-8604 GCA_002785325.1 bacterium (Candidatus Howlettbacteria) CG_4_10_14_0_8_um_filter_40_9
TCCGGCCGATGCAGGGTTTGTAGTTTGACCGGCATTTAACTCCAAAGGGAAAGAAGGGCTCCATCCTGGATATGAAGAATAATCCCCGCAACTCCTATTTCTTCCGACCCTTAAAAGCTTTGTCCCTAAGCTTACTTGATTGAAAAAACCATAATACTCTGCATCACAAACACTCTGTGACTCCTGACAACCATATCCCATCGCTGTTCTATACTGACTTGCATAAGGATAGTCGTCCAATATCAAACTTTGTTCCTTTTGAAGAGTGACAATGATAACCTGAGGATTGATGCCATAATATTGAGCTTCTTCAAAAATTATTCTAGCTGCAGTTTTACCAACGACAGGATCTATATAGTCTTTTAGACAAGTATATCCCGGCTGGCAAACGGGAACTTTATCGTTCAAAAAAATTTGAATCGACTCTACGCTTGGGAATGTATTTGTATTCGTAAAAGTAGCATCGCCTATGACACTACTGTTAAAAGAATCGCTTATAGGCGCTTTATGAATGCCATGTGCAGAAGCGATACTGGGGAGAACAATGACCCCGAACAAAGCAAGCATTAAGATAACGCATATTTTGGCTATTTTCATTAAAATTTTACCTCAAAGCTTACAGAGTCAATCTTCTGATTATTTTTAATAATATATACTTCCAGATTCCCGACATCTCCGACAACCGGCTCCTTTTCAAAATCAACAGAAAAGTTAAAAGATTGACCTGCTTTACTAATTTCAATATTCGTTAGATAGTCTATGATAACTCCGCTTTGGATACTCTTTATCCTATAACCTAAAATCCCGGTTTCGTTCCCAACAGTACCGGAAAGTTCAGTACCCTCAGTTATCCTAGTACCAGCGACAGGGCTTGATATCTGAATACTATTTGAAATTTTTACAAAAGGCTGAGTAGAGCTTTCATTTTCCTTGGGACTGTCCTTAGTAACGCTTGGGGGAGTCTCTTTACCTTCTTCTGCCTTAGGATTTTCTTCCACGATATCTCTACTATCTGTTTCTATAGTAGATTTTTCTTTTAATAACATTCTATATCCAACAAATGCCAAAACGATAACCGTTATTATGGAAAGCATAATTAATAATTTTTTATTATTTTTTTTATTTAAAAACATTTTTTTCATGTGTCTTTCTGTCAGTTGCTACTCCATCTTAAGCTATATCTTTGATGGGTCAAGCTTAAGGAGTTTTTCCATAATTTTTACTACTTTTATATTATAGCATTAATTTCTAAATGATAATTTTACATATTGAAAAGGATTGAAAAACTTATTTTTATCTAGTAAGATATTCGAGTGATATCTGTAATGTTTCTAACAACTATTTTTTCAATTACCACAGTAATTTCCATACTTCTACTCGGAAGCAGGAGTATTCTTGATGGTGATATGCACTTTTTCAGAATAATTGAGATTCTTCTTAGCTGGCAATTTCTTCTTGGTGCTTTTTTTGCATTCTTTTCCAGATTGACTTTTATGCTTATAAACAGCGCTCTTTATAAAATCCCTGAGCTTTCGAGTAGTTCGACAACTATAACAACTCTTATAACAACAGTTTCATTGATCTTCGTTATTATCGCAAACTACTTCTTTCTTCATGAAAGAATAAACTCGACTCAAGCAGTTGGCGCTTTAGTCATTTTCCTTGGAATTTTTCTTATTACCAAGTAACCTCCGATGAGACTAACTAATTAATCAAAAGGATAAAAATGCCCACTGATATCAACTTATCTAAAGAAGGAATGATCTATCAAAGAGAGCAATACCAAAAAGGCGGTGTTGGTAAAAAATATTGGCTTTATAAGGATAATTTTATTATCAATCTGGTTAAGGGTAGAGAGAATATTATCGACATCGGTTGCGGTGAAGGGATCCTTCTGGAGCAGCTAATAAAAAAATTCCCAAAAAAAGAAATTTTTGGAATAGATGGCGAAGAAGAGAATGTAGAAATCTGTAAAAAACATGGTCTTAACGTAAGGCTCGGTTCAGTTTACGAACTGCCGTTAGAAGATTCTTCTATCGATTGCATAATTTTTATGGAAGTAATAGAGCACCTAGACAGGCCGGAACAAGCCATTCGGGAGATTTCAAGGGTTTTGAAAAAAGATGGGATTGTTATCATTCTATTTCCAAACGATGCGATGTTTAAATTTGCAAGGATAGCAACTCTCAACATGAAAGAAGCATTTTATGACACGGGTCATGTAAAACAATGGTCTCCGAGCAGTATAAAAAAAATTGTCAAAAAGTTTGGCCTTTCCCCAGTCGCAAAAAAGAACTTGCCTTTTGTTGTATGGCCGGTATCTCTTCATCACTTAATCGTTGCAAAAAAACAATAGTTCGGTTATATCAATTTTTTTATAAAACGATAATATACCCTCAAAATTGAATTTGCTATCCTAAGTCCTCTTGACTCAACGTCTTCAAAAACAATATTGTCGCTAAAATATTTTTTTAAATCTCTATCTTTCAATATTCTCCCTGATTGAGCCCTTCTTCTTTCTAGAAAAAGGTAGGGAATTTTTACGCAAAATCCAAGATAGCCATGTAACTTATCTAAAAAATACCCGCTAAATATCGAGTCGGCTATAAGGCCTAACTCCATAACGATAGCTATCGGAATAAATAAAAGAATCGTTTTTACCTGATAGTTTTTAAATATAAACATCCATCTATTACGTTCATACAGATAAAATTTGCCTTTATTTTTTACAAAGCTATATTTGTGCCACATCTTAGCGTTCACGGATAGCATTACCCTATAACCATGCGTCCTCGCTCGCCAGCACATATCCTGATCTTCAACATATGCAAAAAAAGTGGGGTCTATACCTCTGATATTTAGATAAGGTTCTTTTTTTATTAGCAAACTGCATCCGCTAGCGGTAGGTATCTCAATATCATCCGTGAACTCTTTTTTGTCTTCTTTTTTATAATTTCCGCAGTAGCCAAACCCTAGATAATTTAACTGATTCCCAAAAGTATTTATCTTGTTCGTTTTTTTATTTTCAAATAAGTAAATCTTGGGTTGAACAACAGCTATTCGCTCTTCTTTATAGGCGGTTTTTATCATCTCCCCGAGCCATTCTTTATCAACCAAAATATCTGTATTTAAAAGGACTACTGCGTCAACCTTCTCTTTTCTGAATGTTTCATCAATAGCTTTATGGTAAGCCCCGGCATATCCTAGATTTTCCTGGTTGTTGATAGTTTTTACGCTCGGATATCTTTCTTTTACGAAATCAAGAGAGCCATCAGTTGAGGCATTGTCTATGTATATTAACTCAAAGTTTTTATAGGACTGCTCAAGAACAGAATCGATTGCTTCCCTAAGATTGTCCTTGTCGTTATACCCTAACATTAGAACCGAGGCAAAGGGGTCCTTGGACTCTCCTTTTTTATCTTCTCTATCTATCACTTTTATCTTTCAGTTCTTTTAATGCCTCTTCTCTCACAATCTCCGAAATATGACTCTCGAGCTTCTCGATAATATTCATTATTTTAAACAAAATCAAGAAGATAACTACGAAGACTAAAAAGATGAGTGTATTTAGATTGTCTCCCAAACCTAACAATTTCGATATTTGTTGAGCAAAATCAGGGAACAAAGCAAATATCAAAACGCCAAGCCAGACAAAAACCGTCAAGAAAAACTTGGAGAATGTCTGCCCCTTCTCTCCTTCCAGTACTTTAAGCCCTCTCGAAAATATTATAAGTATTGAGATGGCTGCTATAGCGATTTGGTAGAAGTTGTAGTTAGTTATCGTCATATTAGCTAGAGATTAACATTTTAAATACTGTTTTTATACCGTTTAAAAAACCTTGCTTTGACGCCTTGCTCTTCGAATAAGTAGTATAACGAACTTTTATCGGAATTTCTTTGAACTTGAGATTGTATTTTTTTATTTCTCTTATCACTTCACTGTCGTACTCGTACCTATCTGTTTTTGTATCTATAACATCAATAGCCTTCTTTGAATACGCCCGAAAACCCGACTGACTATCGGTAACCCATAGCCCGTAAAAAAACCAGGTAAAAAAATTACCGACAAAATTGTAAAGTATCTTAATCCTTGGTACTTCCCCTACGGTAAATTTCCTTGTGCCTAAAACAACATCGCATTCTTCCTCTACGATCGGCCTTACAAGTTTTTCTATATCACCCGCATCGTGTTGGCCGTCACCATCCATCGTCACCAGTATCTTCGCCCCTAAAAGCTTCACCGCCTCAAACCCCGTCTTCGTCGCCGCGCCTTTACCCCTGTTTATATAATGTCTCAAAAAAACAATTTCTTTTTCTTGGACTTCCAAAGTATTATCTTTACTACCATCATCAACCAAAATAATTTTTTCATAACCAGCTTTTTTTATTTCATCAATCACGGAGCCGACTATTGAGCCCTCGTTGTATACCGGTATAACAATAAAGATATTGTCTTTTTTCATATTAGCCCTCTTTTCACCTACTTAATCTAACAGAAAAACAGGTTCTCTTCAACCTTAGACCGTTGAAAAAGCACCTAAATCGGTCATTCTGGCGACGATTAGGGACCAGAATCTAGACAGCTAAGAGAAAAAAATGATTTTGGGCAAGCCAGAACGACATGGAGAAAAAGTTTTTCAACGGTCTCTTAATCTCAGATTTTACTTGGTCGGATTTAAATGTTAAAATCGTAACTGATTAAAAAGTAATTTATGAAAAAAATACTAATAACCGGTGGAGCGGGATTTGTAGGATCTCATCTGTCCAAAAGACTCCTTAGTGAGGGTAACTCTATCTACTGTTTGGACAATCTCTATACCGGTAGTAAGGAAAACATCAAAGATCTTTTAGATAATCAATCTTTCGAGTTTATAAATCAAGATATAAATGAACCGCTTGATTTCGACGAAAAAATAGATGAGATATATAATCTTGCTTGTCCAGCTTCACCGATTCATTATCAAAAAGATCCCCTCTACACCACAAAAACGTCAGTTTTAGGCGCTTTAAACATCCTTGAGCTAGCAAAAAAGAATAATGCGAGGATCCTTCAAGCATCGACGTCGGAAATTTACGGTGACCCCGAAGTCCACCCTCAACCAGAGTCTTACTGGGGTAAAGTAAACCCAGTATGAATTCGCTCATGTTATGACGAAGGAAAAAGATGCGCCGAAACGCTCTTTTTTGATTACTGGCGGCAATACAAAGTCGATATAAGAGTGATAAGAATTTTCAATACATATGGACCAAATATGGACCCGGGTGACGGCCGAGTTGTTTCAAACTTCATCGTCCAAGCGCTTAAAAATGAGGATATAACTATCTATGGCGACGGTTCTCAAACTAGAAGCTTCCAATATGTCGACGATTTGGTGGAAGGGATGATAAGGATGATGAATAACGACAAAGATTTTACCGGTCCAGTAAATATCGGCAATCCATGCGAGTTCACAATCAAAGAATTGGCAGAAAAAGTATTGCAAATGATCCCCGAGAGTACAAGCAAGATCGTTTATAAAGATCTCCCTTCTGATGATCCCAGACAGAGAAAACCTGATATAAGTCTTGCAAAAGAAAAGTTGGGATGGGCGCCAACGGTGCAGGTAGACGATGGTCTAATAAAGACAATTCAGTATTTCAAGAGTATCATCTGTAAACAAGAAAAGGCAAAAGTATGAAAATCTCAATCTTTGGAACTGGATATGTAGGACTAGTGACCGGCACTTGTTTTGCAGAACTTGGAAATGAGGTCCTGTGCTGCGATATCGATCAAAAGAAAATTGAGGATTTAAAAAAGGGGATCATCCCTATCTTTGAACCCGGCCTTTCAGATATCGTCCAAAGGAATGCAAAAGAGTCCCGTCTTACATTTACCTCAGATACGAGTAAAGCTGTTTCTTTTGGAGATATTATATTTATCGCCGTTGGAACCCCTCAGAAAGAGTATGGGCAAGCAGATCTGAGATTCGTTTATAAAGTTGCAAAAACTGTAGGCGAGAATTTAGACCAAAACCGAAAAGTTATCGTTACCAAGTCAACCGTCCCCGTGGGAACAAATAAGGAAGTGTATGAGATCATCGCCTCTGAGCTTAAAAAAAGGAAGGTTGATCTCGAATTTTCAACCGTTTCAAATCCGGAATTTTTAAAAGAAGGAGATGCTATAGACGACTTTATGAAACCCGATAGAGTAGTCGTCGGAGTAGAAAAAGAGTGGGCTAAGGAAAAGATGGCTGAGCTATATGAGCCTTTAATTAAGAACGGACATCCTATATTTTTTGTAGACATTGCCTCTTCGGAAATGTCAAAATACGCTTCGAACGCTATGTTAGCAACAAAAATATCTTTTATAAATCAAGTAGCAAATCTGTGCGATATCGTTGGAGCAGACGTTGAAAAAGTAAGACAGATCATCTGTTACGATAAAAGGATTGGTCCTTACTTTTTATATCCTGGCCCGGGTTATGGGGGGAGCTGTTTTCCAAAAGACGTCCGGGCTTTATCCGTCCTTGCAAAAAAACACGGCTATCTTCCCCATCTTCTAGAAGCTGTAGAACAAGTTAACGAAAAACAAAAAGAACTTATGGCTGAAAAAGTCATAAAGAAACTTGGAAATATTAACGGTAAAAAGATCGCTGTCTGGGGACTTGCCTTTAAGCCGAACACGGATGATATGAGATCAGCTCCTTCAATAAATATTATCGAAAAATTCATCGCCAAAGGATCCAAAGTTTTCGCATTTGACCCAGTAGCCGAAGAAGAATCCAAAAAAATATTTGATGACAGAATATCCTACTGCAAAGACATGTATGATTGTCTGGAAGATGCTGATGCCCTAGTGATTATCACCGAGTGGTCACAGTTCAAAGAACCGGACTTTGATAGGATAAAAAACCTTCTCAAGAATAATATTATATTTGATTGCCGTAATATTTTCGAACCTTCGAGAATGAAAGAGCTCGGCTTTGACTATATTTGTATCGGAAGACCTGAAACGATACAAAAAGAAAAAGCCTCAAATATTAGCTCACACTAATTCACCAGATATTTTTCTAGCGAACTTTTCCAGTCTGGTAGATTAATCCCAATCTGCTCTAGTTTTGATGTCTCTAATACAGAGTAATGAGGTCTTGAGGCGACTTGTTTTTCCGCATTCATCTCAAGATATTCCTTTGTGCTTATTGGTATAACCTTGGTATTTTTACCGGCAATTTCAAATATCTCACTCGCAAACTGCGCCCACGAAATAGTTTCTCCGCTGTTTTGATAGTGGTAGTCTCTGTACGGTATCTTTTTTTCGATGGCCTCTTTCATCCCTTTGGCGAGATCTAGCGCATAAGTCGGTCGGCCAAATTGATCGCCTACCACCTTTATCTCACCCATCGTTTCGGATAATTTCAGCATTGTTCGAACAAAGTTATTGCCTTCACCATAAACCCATGAAGTTCTAAAAATATAATACTTTTTAGCTTGTTTTGCTGCCTCTTCGCCGGCTAACTTTGTTTTTCCATAAACGCTTTTTGGGTCTGGTTTTTTTTCAACTCCATAAGGGCTAGTCGCTTCTCCGTCAAAGACATAATCCGTACTAATATAGAACAAAGTAGCTCCGACTTTATTGCAAGCTTCCGCAAAATACTCCACCGACAAGTGATTTATCTTGTCTGCCAGTTCAATGTTTGTCTCACAACCGTCAACATTTGTTAGCGCCGCACAATGAAGAACATACTCCGGCTTTTCTTTTTCCACCATCTCTAAAACCGCTTCCCGATCCGTCACGTCGAGTTCTCCAACATCCGTAAAGAGACATTCTTCTTTGGGAAGAATATTTTTTAGAGCACTACCTAGTTGACCATTTCCGCCTGTGATTAAATATTTCATATAATCCTTAAGTTAATTTGAAATTTACAATTTACAATTTGAATTCAAGGTTTTAAATCA
>PFMH01000094.1:0-7926 GCA_002785325.1 bacterium (Candidatus Howlettbacteria) CG_4_10_14_0_8_um_filter_40_9
TATTAAGGAAAATAAAATGATTGGGGATTATGTTCAAGACTATGCCAAAAAGTATGATAGCAAAGAGTGGAAATATTTTACGGAAACTTTTCGTTTCAGAGAGCCGTTCTTGAAAGAGAGCGCTCGCAATGTATTGTTGAGGTACTGTCTCAGAGACGAATACTAGATTCTCCGAAAGATCTCGAAGCTCTTGCCGAAATAATTAAGATATAACTATGAATCTCGAGAATTTAGAAAAGATGGTGGCGGGGTTGCCAAATTTTAGAAAAACTCAAGCTTATGATGCTATATTCAAAAGCGGGTACGATAGTTGGGAGAAAGCGACCAACTTTTCTTATTTATTGCGGAAAGCTTTCGAAGAAAAGATGCCGCTTAGTATAGATCACGAACTATTTCATTCCAAAGACGGCAAAACCACGAGAGCTCTCATGAAGCTTTCGGATGGCAAACATATCGAAACGGTGCTCATAAGATCGGGCAAAAGAAACTCTGTCTGCGTCTCCACTCAGCTCGGCTGTCCGATGGGCTGCGCTTTTTGCGCTTCTGGGAAAGACGGCTTTACTAGAAATCTTACCGTCTCCGAGATGGTTGAGCAGATACTGCTTTTTTCGCGCATCCTTAAAAAAGAAGATGAGAAGGTCAGTAATATAGTTTTTATGGGGATGGGGGAACCGTTTCTAAATTATAAAAATGTCATTGAGACGATAAGATTTTTGAACAATAAAAGTACTCTCGGACTCGCCACAAGGAGATTCTCTATCTCTACTTCCGGCGTGCTTTCCGGTATCAAAAAGCTTTCTATGGAGGAGAACATGGAAGTCAATCTGGCGATCTCTCTGCACTCGGCGATCGATAAAAAAAGGGACACTATCATGCCGGTCAATAAAAAGTTCCCGCTTTCTAAGCTGGCGGAGGCGCTTTCTGATTATTATGAAAAAACAAGCAGGAAGATCATGATCGAGTACGTGCTCATAAAAGATTTCAATATATCGGACGAGGACGCGGTCGCGCTCCGAAAATTTATAAATGAATTGGACGCCGCCTATGTCGTAAATATCATTCCTTTGAACGAAACATCCTGCGGTTACGAAGCGCCGACGAGTTTTGAGATAGGAAAGTTCAAAAGCTATCTTGAGAAATATAAGATAAATTTCGTCCAACGGTTCTCTTCCGGAGGCGATATAAACGCCGCCTGCGGACAACTGGTGCGGAGGGAAAAGGGGTAGCGTAGCGTGGTTGTCTGGTCATCTTTGTATTAGCTTCAGGAACTCTCAAGATTATTTAAGCCCTCAATTCAAATCAACATAAAATACTGTCTTAGCTTATCATAATTAGTTTAAAAACATTATATATCTGATACAATACAATCATTATAAATAAATTTTAAAAAAGGAGTATTTATGAGTATGGAAACAGGACAAGGAGGAATGGGCGGAGAGATAAACAGCGTTGAAAACGGGGATACAGAATATGAAATGGCGGATATTGAAGCGTTGTCACGTGGTTGGGCCAGGGGTCTTGAAGAGGCAAAGGCTGATCCTACTAAGTTAGATGGTGAATTTTGGGAACGTGGGTATATGCAGAAAGACGATATAAGAACGATGATCGATGCTGGTATAGAACCTGAAGATCTTATCAGATACGGAGAAAGACAGACCGAAAATCACGAAAGCCTAGTACAATATACAGAAAAATTAGAGACATTAACGAGACCACAGCTTCTACAGGCATACTTAAAAGAAAGTATAACAACAATCATCAGTGATCATCAAAGAAATAAGTTGTTTGATGATGATTATAAATTAGAACTCCACAAAGGACCAAAACAAATAATGCAAACACTTGAATATAGAGATGCTTCTATGAAGTATGAAGCCGCTCTGGAGAGACGTACATTAATATGGAATCAGCTTCGAGGTGAAAAATGAGCTTCCTGAACTTAACGGAATAAAGGTCTTAAAATTCAGGTAGCCCCAAGGGGAATCTCACCCCACTCTCCCCGCTTGGCGGAGTAAACTCCAGCGAAGCGGTATCAGGGGCTCTCACCCCCAGAGATTACAAAATAAAAAAATCGACATTTAGCCGAGTTTCTATTTTGGTAGTAACTCACATAACTTTGAATTGGAATATCTTACTGCGTCAGCTACAGGATATCAGTATGACTTTCTAGTATTGGATGTAAAATTACAAATCTTTATTCTTCCAAACTTAAATCTCTGAGCGTAAACTCGGGGATATTTATAGAAAATAAAATTTATATGTTAGAATTTTAAGTATGAATAATAAAATCAATCACTTATTAGAAATAAGTAAAAAGGTTTTGCAGGATAGCTCTCTAGAAAACGGGGCTATAGTGGCCGCAAATACTGACAATAACTACTATCCCAAAAACGTTGTGGACTATCGCTATGTATGGCCGAGAGATGCGGCCTTTACTATATACTCAGCAAATCTACTTGGCCTTTATGATATCCAAAAGTCTTTTATAAAATGGTTGCTTGAAAGAGCAGAGGGATTTTCAGAAATGGGGATACTCTACCAGCGCTATGCGACTAACGGTGCTAGAGCTCAAAGGATGGGAGATCAATATCAGCCAGATCAAGCTGGCGCTCTTTTGTGGGCCCTTACAGAAAATGATAATAAAACTGGTAAGGATTATAGAAAAACCGTTCAACTTCTTGCTGACGGTCTGTGCAAAAATTGGAGAGGAACTCATTTTGATATCCAAACACATGATCTATGGGAGGAGACAAGCATTCTTCCTAATAAAGATAACAATCTCACTTATTCCTTGGCCGCGAGTGCTTATGGGTTGCGAAATGCTTATGTAATATTGGAGGAAAAGAAATGGTTAAGGGCAAGCAAGGAAATGGTGGCAAGCATAAAAAATACTAGACTAGACTATTATCCGAAAATTATTGATAAGGCAGTGGATACCGGGATAGATGCTAGTGGTATTGGGCTTGTTTGGCCGTTTCAATCCTTTGAGATAGATGAAAAACTTTTAAATTCCTTGAAGTTAGTAGAAAAAAAACTGCTGACACAAGAGGGCGTGCATAGGTATGTGGGCGATGAATATGATGGAATGTTAGAGCATATGGAGTTTGTAGATGAGGGTGCTGGTGGTTGGCCCCTTTTAACATTTTGGTATATTATAGGGCTTTCAAAAATTGGAAGGGAAAAAGAAGCAGATGAACTATTTAAAAAATATATAAATAATTTTAAGGATTATATCCCAGAACAGGTTTTTGATAATAAAGACCAGATATCTGTATCGCCTCTAGTATGGAGTCATGCTATGTTTGTCATAGCATGCAAAGAATTGGGATATTTAAACTCTATTAAATAAACAGGATATCTAAAGACATAAGAATTTAGTAGCCCCGAGGGTCCTCCTTTGCTTTCAGTTACGGACGGATAAAGAATCTCACCGCTATCATATGCCGGATATGAGTATCTTTTTGTAAATTATTTGTTTATCGGGTACTTCTTCTGCTTTAGTATATTCTATCAATTCAGGGGTTCTCATCCCCGTTGGGACAAAGAAAAAACACCACCATGCGGTGATGTATTTTCATGGTAGCCCCAAGGGGAATCTCACCGCGTTGCCCGAAGGCAAAACGGGATCAGGGATTCTCATCCCCAGGAGCTAGTAAACAAAAAATCACCCTAATAGGTGATTGTTTGATTTACTGGTAGCCCCAAGGGGAATCGAACCCCTGTTTCCAGGATGAAAACCTGATGTCCTAACCTCTAGACGATGGGGCCGGGTCAATTAACAATTAACAATTAACAATTAGAATATTTCAACTAAAAAAGTATAGCATTTTTAGGGCTTATTTACAAGAGTCAGCTGTGACGAATATTTAACTAAATGATCGGTAATCTATAAAGTTTAGTCTTGTCATTGTCCTAAAAATTCTATAGAATACTCCCATGAATAAAAACAGCGTCATTGCAGGGCTGGTAGTCATAGCCACGATAGCGGTCGGGGTTCTGCTCTCTTTTTCTAGCGACTCGGGAAAGAAAAATACAAGCAGTAATACCGATACAAAAGCCGAGCTTATTCGAGAAGGCGCATACTACAAGGGGAAAAAGGACGCGAAAGTAGTGATAGTCGAGTTCTCGGATTTTCAATGTCCCGCTTGTAAGATAGCAGAAACAGGGGTAAAACAGGCTTTAGAAAATTACGGTGACAAAGTCGTTCTCTACTACCGCCACTTCCCTTTGGTGCAGCATCCTTTTTCGACAGATGCAGCAAAAGCTGCCGAGTCGGCGGGAAAACAGGGGAAGTTCTGGGAGATGCATGATGCTATTTTCGAAAACCAATCTTCTCTATCAAAGGATATCTTTGACAAATTTGCAAGCGAGCTTGGTCTGGATATGACGAAGTACGAGGTGGATGTTGCGAGTGAAGATGTAGTTGCGATAATAAAAAAGGACACCTCTGATGCCCAAGGACAAGGGGTGAAGTCGACACCGACATTCTTTATAAATGGTGAAAAAGTTGAGGGATCGCTGGGCTTTGATGACTGGAAAGCGAAGATTGATGCTAAGCTGTCAGAATAAGCTTTTAAATTTGAAAAGATTTAGAAAATTTAATTTATATTATGTAGAGAAAATACTATGTTCGTTGGTCATTACGGAGCTAGTTTTGCATTAAAGGGGATTGGAAAAAGAATATCTTTGGGATGGCTTTTTGTAGCAGTCCAGTTTTTGGACATTGTCTGGGCAATATTCGTTCTTTTGGGGATTGAGAAGCTTAGAATAACGCCAGGATTTCTAGAAGCAAGCAATCTGGATCTTTACTATATGCCCTTTACTCATAGTCTTTTTGGATCGCTTTTTTGGTCTGTTTTAGTAGGGATTTTGTTTGCTTATTTTTCAGGAATGACTTCAAAGAAAAAAATTGGGCTATTTATTGCTTTTGCTGTTTTCTCCCATTTTCTTTTTGATATCCCTGTTCATAGTAAGGATCTTTTGGTATTTGGGAATTTAAAAATTGGCTTGGGTTTTTGGAATAATGCACTTTATACATATCTAATTGAATCCTTTGTTTTGGTCGCTGGACTATCTTGGTATTTAAAATCTACAAACCCAAAAAGCATTATTGAAAAGTGTGGTCTCTTTGTCTTTGTGGCTATTTTATTGATTGTGAATTATATAAATATATATTTTCCTTCTACGGTTTCTCCAAATATTTTTGCGCTGGAAGCTCTTTTTGCCTACTTTGTTTTTGCCGTTTTTGCCTTTATGATTGATAAAGATAAAGAGAGGTTTTAAAATAAAATGGAGGTACGACCTCCAATAAATATTATTAAAATTACAAAGGTCTGACCTTTGTCAGAAATTATATGAAAAACACTTTAGTTATTTTAGGATTATCATTTCTGGGCATTATCTTATTTTTTGGTTCTCAAAAATCGATTGGAGACATAAAGATTATGCCGTCGGAAGAGTTGAAACAAATTTTGGATAATGATAAGAAAGTGTTTGTTTTGGATGTTAGGGAAAAAAATGAGTTCGATGAGGAGCATATAGACGGCGCGATACATTTTCCAAAGAGCAAGTTTGATAAATCTGATACTGAGACTCAAAACATTTTAAAAAGCATCAGAAAAAATGATCTCGTAGTTACATATTGCGGTTCCGGACACAGATCTGGCTGGGTTGCCAAAGAGATTCAGAAGAGGGGATATCGAAATGTTCAAAATCTGGATGGTATATCCTACTGGAAACAAAAATATGAAACGGTCAAAGGTCCGAAAGAGAAAAATATCGAACCGAACCGGATAAAAACGGATGAAGCATACTACAACTATCAAAATTTCACAGATATCTTCTGGGCAGATGCCAGAGATAAGGCAGAGTATGACGCAGGGCACATAAAGGGAGCGAAAAGCATCCCTCTTACTGAGCTGGAGTCGCGTATAAGCGAATTCCCAAAAGATAAAGATATCATTCTCTACTGTAGCGGGACAGCAAATGGGGGTACTTGTTCGGCCAGCTTGTCAGCGGCAAGGATCCTTATAAATAACGGATTCTCATACGGAAAGGTAAAGGTCTATGAAGAGGGTTTTGATACGTGGAAAGAAAAAGGTCTTCCGGTAGAGAAATAGAAGCGGGGCCAGTATTGAAGTACCGAGTACTGAGAATTTGAATTGATCTATGTAGTTGTCAAGGGTCTCTCCCTTGACAACTATTACGAGCTGGCATTGCATATGATCCAGACATAGCTTTATGATATAATTGTTTTGTTATGGAAAAAAGCAGTCATGGCCCACAATTTCTAAAAGAAAAATATGATCTACATAATGCCCCAGAAGTAGAGCATGCCTCTTCGCGTACGGAAAAACAGACCGGTGAAAAAGTTTCTCAAGATCCTAGGGAGCGCATCCAAAATTACTTAGATAGGTTTACTGAAATTGTCGAACGCAAAGAACCTGCCAAGCGAGAGCGGGGTATCGAAGCGCTAAAGAAAGTCATGCATGACCAATTTGTCATTAAGCCGGAAGAGATTCCCGAAGGTTGTTTTGAAGCACAACAGCGTTTGGCTCGCGAACAAGGCCATGGAGATATTGAGATATCCGAGGAAATGCGAGAGCAGCTAACCGAAGTGATAATTACCGATCAAAAAGGTTCGCTTGACCAATGGATCGATTATCTCTCATCAGAGGATGCAACCTACCCTGACTGGCTGAAGTATTTTGCTTTTCGCAGCGTCTTAGGACTGGGTGAATACGACAAGGAAAAGAAACAGTTTTCGAAAAGATCAAAGGGTACAGTGAAGCCGTTCCCTGATATCAATCGCGAGGCATTAGCCTATGTTCTCGATGCTGTCGAAAAGAAAACAAAAAAGGAAAATGTAAATATTCAGACTCAAACCGAAGAGGAGAAAGAAGAATTTGAAAAATTACTGCAAGGGGAAAATTTTGCAAAACTCTATGCTTTCGCGATTGATAAGGTTACTCCGGCTTCCGAGTCCGCTCTTACCAACACTAAAGGTGAATGGGTAAAATACCGTCAAGGACGCGATCACACACCGCTTGTCAATTCTCTTCAAGGTCATGGAACCGGATGGTGCACTGCCGGCGAATCTACCGCCCAAGCTCAACTCGCAAATGGCGACTTTTATGTTTACTACTCACTGGACGAAAACGGAAAACCAAATATTCCAAGAGCTGCCATAAGGATGCAGAACGACAGTATTGCTGAGGTCAGAGGCATCGCTCACGAGCAGAATCTTGATCCGTATATAGGAGAGGTTGTAGGACAAAAGATGAAAGGATTTCCAGACGGACAAGCTTACGAAAAGAAATCAGCCGACATGAAACTTCTCACCGAGATAGAGAACAAAATAAATAAAAAACAAGAGCTCACCAAGGAAGATTTAACATTTCTTTATGAAATAGACTCAAATATCGAAGGTTTCGGTTACGAGAGAGATCCTCGGATAGAAGAAATCAGAAGTACAAGAATTGCAGAAGAAGACGCCCCGATCTTTCTCGAATGCAGTCCTACTGAAATTGCCTGGGGTCAAGAAGAAATAAGCGAAAGCACCAAAGCATATATCGGTCCATTATTTCCTGACATCTTTACAAAGTTTTCATATCTGGAAAGCATATATACTTCTTTTCCAGAAGGAAAAATCAGCCGGCAAGAGCTAGAAATCGGCGGGAAAAATGTAGAACAGCTTGAGAGAGAAATGAGGGAAAAAGGGATAAATATCAGTGATTACGCAGAAGATATGCTTAAAAGCCAGGACTTTACAACAACTCAAAACCCCGAAGAGATTGACCTAGTCCACCTTAAGGTTGGCGACCTTGGTCTTCCTGGAATCCCAACGACCGATCAAATATATGCACGAGCCGAAGAATTAGGATTAGAGCTTTGCCCTGCAGAAGTGGGCCCACTTTTGAGACTAAA
>PFMH01000094.1:8013-8177 GCA_002785325.1 bacterium (Candidatus Howlettbacteria) CG_4_10_14_0_8_um_filter_40_9
TCGAGCGGGACGGCGGCGGTCTGTGGCTGGACGACGATTGGGCGGATCCTGGCCTCAAGTGTCTTTCTGGCAGTCAGTTTGTGTTCCGTTCCCGCAAAGTTTCTCATGAATCTTAAATCTTTTGACTTTTCATATCTTTTGGGTTTTTGACTCTTTGTCGCTTT
>PFMH01000100.1 GCA_002785325.1 bacterium (Candidatus Howlettbacteria) CG_4_10_14_0_8_um_filter_40_9
CGGATGAAAAAGTTAGATTGCTGCCTTTTTTCGAATACTCCTTGACCGATATACCGCTAAAAAGTTTTTTGTCAGCGTCATTCTTTTTTACTTGATAATTCTTCATAGACTCCACATAGCGAGCTAGAGAATTGATGTCTTTTCCCTCAAGATCTGCTTTAACTTTATTATCTTTTATATCTATGTTTACATAACGCACATCAGTAGGGGTAGACTTTTCAAGTTCTTTGAAGAAAAGACTCCATTTCGAACCCCCATTTACAATGCTATCTATCCTTTCGAGACCTTGCTCCAAGGATATAACGGTATCCTCTAGTTTTTTATAATCTTTTAGATCGCTTTCCGTTTTGCTTATATCTTTATCAAGTCTTTTCACTGTAGAGCCTTTTGTTACATTCATAAGTCCGAAGACCAATACCACAAGAACCGTAAGCCCGAGGATAATAATGGCAGCGGTAGTACTCAGGATATTTATCCTTTGAGTCTTGCGCTGAAGCTGTTTTGATTCTGGAAGAAGATTTATCTTTAACATCTCTTACTTATTAATCTTTATCTCTTTCATTGGAAATTAGAAATTATTAATTAGAAATTTAATTTAGTTGTCCCTCATCGCCAGTCCCACAGCTACTCCGAAATCGAAGGAGTTGCTCTGAAGCTGCTCTGTAAAGTTTGCCGGGTATGAAACAAATGCCCACGGATTCCCTAGCTGAACCTCGATCTTCAGTTCTGACTTTAGATAGCTTATCATTTCTGGAAGACGGGCGCTACCTCCGCTCAAGACTATCTTTGAGACATTGCCCCCGAACTGTTCGGCGTAGAAAGCGATGGATCTTTCGATCTCGTCTACTATATTATTTAATATCGGTTTTATAGTTTTATAAACTTGCCCCTCGAGTTTATCTTGGGAAAGACCGAACCTCATCTTAAACTGGTCTGCTTGTTCCGGATCTAATCCTAAGTTTTGAGATATCGCTCTTGTAAATGCCTGACCGGCGGCCGGCAAACTGCGGGTATGAGAGATCACGCCGTTTTCGACTATCGCCATCTCAGTAGAAGTTGCCCCGATATCGAGTATCATAACCAAAGGGTCAGTGGCGGAAATTAATGATCTTGCCATAGCTATCGGCGAGGTTTCTAAAGACTCAACTTCGAGTCCCGCAAAATCCATGATAGTAAGCATCCTCTCAACCTTTCCGCTCGGTGCGGCAATGATCATTACCGCCATCTCTTTCGTAGCGGGATCCTGCTTTATAACCTGCCAATCAATCTTTACGTCTTTTAATTTTAAGGGGATATTTTGCTCAGCTTGATACTGAATCGCCTTAGCAAGCTCGGATTGAGTCATATACGGAAGCTTTACTACAGCCGTGAAAACAGCGGATCCGGGAAGGGCAACGACAACGTTTTTGGTAGAAACCCTAGTTTTTATAGTAAGCTCTTTTATGATCTGGGCTAAGTTTTGAAGATCTATCTTGCTATCACTTTGAGCGATGCCAACAGGGATATTTGCTTTTCCATAAGCAACTAGGGAAGGTCTTGATCCTCCTTTTTTCAGTTGGACTAGACGGACAGCGGAGTTTCCGATGTCCAGTCCAAAAAAATCTTTATCTGTAGTAAATAGTCCCAAAGTAACCCTCGCTTAATTTATATACTAATATTAGCATAAATATTAAGATGCAAGCAAGTTTTTTATGTTTATTTTTTAAAAAAAACTGAGTCCAGTTTTCGCTGGACTCAGTTATATATCTCTGCTGAATTTTAACCTCTATATCTACGGTGCTACTTCGTTCTGATCGCTACTTGACCAAGGGTTGACATTGAATTCAACTGTTGAAGGACATCCGCTTACAGGGGTGGAGATATCGCTAATACCTTTAACCGCGACTTTCTGTGAACCGTTTGTAGTAAATGTAAAGCTTGTTTGGTTTGAACTTGTCTGTCTTTCTGAATTAAAAGTTGTTCCATCATAGCTAAAATCCCATAGGTAAGTTATGGCATGATTCCAGGAATCAACCACCCCAGCTGTAAACGTAACTGTAAGTGGCAGAGTACCGCCAGCAGGAGCAGCCGTAAGAGCGTTACAGGAGATTATATGGGGCTTAACCACAGTAATATTGAGTGGGGTGGAATATGCTTGCAAACTTCCTCTCTCAACCAATACGCGAACATTATAAGTAGTTGCGGGATAAGTACCAGCGAAGGTGCAGGTTGTTGCTTTAGGATTATTTGTAACCGCATCAAATCTAGCACATTGTTGGTACCTCGCATCAGTAGATTTCTTTGTATAAAAAATCCAGTTATAAGTGCCAGTTAAACCTGAGCTCGTAGCAGTAGCCGTTAATGTAGATACTAATGAAGTAGTGGTGCCTGAGATTGGAGTAGCGGCAAGAGTGGCTGAAAGAGTAGGTGAAGCAACGCTAAACGTCGCTGTACCTGTCCATGCGGAAGTCATAACAGGGCTTCCATTATCCGCTACTTGTACTCTCCATTCATAAGTCTTCCCATTGGCCAAGGCGGGGGTATAGATAACCCTGTTTGTATTTTTTGTACTATATCCTGTCCAAGCCGATGTCCACCAAGTAGTCCAAGTCGTATCGCTAGTGTTTCTTGAGCGATATTTAATTCTCAATTTTATTTGCTCCGGATTCGGATCCATTCCCCGACCCTCTAAATGAACGGAAGTAGTCCCAACTGCAAGAATAGTATTGCTTAAAGGAGAGTGCTGAATAGCAGTCGGAGCGCTGTTTGGATTCATATGCCATTTAAAATCCAACCATGTCGTATATCCGTTTGTGATTTTTATATTTTTAGCCGCTCCATTCCAAGATTCTCCACCGGTCCAATAACCGCCATACTTACCGGGTCCGCTTGAAAGAACACTGACAGTATAATTTTCTTTACAACCCAAGGTATAGCCGTTTCCAAAGTGACCATTAAGACCTGTGCCGCTTGTGGAACCGTAGCCTAAGACAAGAGCGCTATTTCGGTAGCAGGTAGGCCCTTTTTGAAAATTATTGTAATAAAATGCTTCACCAGTAGTAAAATTCGCGTTGCTTAATCCGTTCGTTTTTATACCGTTTGGCGTAAGGAATATACCCTTACCTCCATATGCCCCTCCCGATCCGGAGTAGTCATTTATATTGACGGTTACACCATTAAGTTCATAATAAGCCCCAGAAGCTGTATAGTAATGAGTAGTGACAACTAGTCCAGCAGTACTGCTACTCGATCCTGTATTAACTCCCCAATGCGACTGATAGTTATCACCACAATTATGGCCTCCTTTAGTGGCATAGACCTTACTGCTCAAGCCGTTAATCAAATCAAAACTTAGATTCTCATTTATTTTTCTTACGCTTAGTTCCTTCATCTGACCCTCAAGCCATTCTTCGTATGAAGAACTCTCACCAGTCTTTGATTCCTTCACACTAGCGATCATCCAAATACCATCTCTAAGTTCTTCTGCCCCCTTTTCGTCTGAGACGGCGACTTTTAACACGATCGGCTCACTAAGCTGATCTATCTTTAGGTTTGCGATTTTGTCTTTGGCTTCATCGAGTCCAAAAATTTTTTGTTGTTTTATATAGTCATCTTTTGTAAAACTATCGCTTTGCAAAATGTGCGAAGGCGCATAACCGGGTTCACCCAGCTTAGAATCATTCTTGGCTTTTTCCATCCCTTGTTCAAAGGTCATCTTGCCAGATTTTACTTCGGCATATATAGAATCAATGAGATTTTTTGCATAGGATGTGTCTTCTGCTACTCTTGCTTCCCTGCCAATATCCTCCTTGACTTTTTCCTCCTTGGTGAAGCCGGGGTCCGAACCAAAGTTTTTGCTGAAATTAACTAAGATATAAGATCCTTCTTTCCAGCCAGCTACAGCATCCTCTACTTTTTTTTGAAGCAAGGAGTTGTAAGAGGTATCCTGAGTAATTTTTTTCTGTTCATCATTATATTGATCGTAGCTTTTTAAGTTTGCCTTTATGTAATCGTCCAATTCTTTATCAGAAACAGAAATATCATCTTTTGCCGCCTTTAGTTTCGCTATCTTCCACTCAATAAGCTGGTCTAAAAGTTTATTTTTTTCTTCTTTTGAAATATCTTTGGGATCATCGATGCTCCCAGAAAAATCCTGGCCGTATATCTGCTCATTGAGATCTTGTTTTGTGATTTTCTCATTACCAACGATAGCTAAAACATTCTTGTCTGTTGTAAGACTTTGGAGAACGTCTGTTTTTGTAAGAACTATAGCTGCAATAGCAAAAATCACTACGACAGCCAAAGGAATAACGAAGGATTTATTTTTAATTATATTTTTAGCATTAGTCATTTGTTTCTTACTAATAAAGTCCTTTTGTTTCTTTTATCATAAGCCCTAAGAGAATAATGTGTCAATAGGTTAAAGACACTATCCAATCAGAAAATAATAACAAGTTATCAAATTCAATACCTTGATATCTACTATGGTGCTACCTCACCCTGCTCGCCGTCCGACCATGGGCTAACGGTGAATCTGGCTGTTTGTGGGCAATTAACGGTATCTATATTACCGTCCCTATCTTTTATATTAACGGTCGCTACAATATCACCATTTGTAGTATAGGTATGTGTCGTCGTGTTTGTATCAGTGGTTTGTTCCGAAGAATTGTCTCCGAAGTTCCAGATGTATTGTAAACTTGGATTTGGATAATTGGTAATAGCATTAGCAGTAAAGCTAACTGTGAGCGGAAGCATCCCGCCACTTGGTACTGCTGTAAGACTTGTACAGCTGATGGTTGGGGTGTCATTCTCTTCCTCTAGCGGTGGTGGCGTCACATCTTTTACTCTAAACCACCAAATGCCGGACCACTCGGAAGTTGCCCCCTTAGCGTCCTTGGCTTTTACTTTATATTGGTATGTAGTCCCATTTGAGATACTAAATCTTCTGGAATTTCTTTGATTTCCCTGGGTGCCTAGAGAACTCCACGTCTGCGTCCCATCTGTTGAACTCATGTCAGCATATTTCCAAGTCGAATAAGTACTGTCAGACGCCCCAGTTTTTTTCTTTCTGTAGGATATAGCGATCTGTGTTTTATTGCCATCTTTGTCTGTCCCCTTGCCTGCAAGGTATACCGTAGGTGTATTCGCGTCAAATATTGTTGTATTTGCTGGATAAACTGGCTTTGCTACCGGTCTGTTATTTTCTAGTTGTGTTGGTGGCGGTGTTGCTTTCGGACGAATGCCCGTAAATATGACATTACCGCAATCTTTCATAACTAGGAAATCAGGGATATACTTTTTTCCATCACGAATAAATGTTTTTTGAGTGTCGCCGCTATATGTTTCGCGAAGATGTATATAGACCCAACTGGTTGAGTTTTCGGCAAATCTTGTTCCGACACCGCCGGCATAATAATGTTCACCCTGACCACCAGTGATGTCATAGACATAGCCACCGTCAGTCGTTCGTCCCGCTGATATAGGAGAAAAACCATTTTTTTGATCATTGAAATCCCACTTATCGTAACCATCACTAAGCTTTACATTGTTACCGCTTGCATCTTTTATACCAAGCCAATGACCGCTTCCGCCCTTCTCAACTGATAAGGATCCTCCAACTATATTTCCATTTGCTACTTTCATATCGTTTAGTGCGATCCCGGCCTCCCCTGATCCGGAAAAGTTCGTCATTATATTCCTAAATGCCGCCTGCAATGAAGCAGCGTCCTGATAACAATTACTTCCATTACCGCTGTTCAGCTTTGATGCCAAAACAGCGGGGGAGTTGACGCCATCTTCTATGATATCGTTTGAACAAGCCGCAAAAACCAACGAAGCATTTATGAAAAGCCCTACGGCAAATAAACCCGCAATCAATATTCCTTTGAAAATCTGATGTTTGTACTTCATATCATTAATATCTTATCGCTTTTAATTTTTCTTGGGCGAAATAGGTTTTTATAATATCCCCCTCATCTATCTCCGATTTACTTCCCACTGTACCGTCTTCCCTGTAATATTTAGTATCTGCTTCGATCTTTATCACTACCGTTAAGCCTTCTTTTTTAACGGTTATGTTATCCTTCTCCACTTTCACCACTTCCGCTTCTGAAGTAAATGTGTTCAGCGGAAACTCTACATTTATCTTTTGCGCTTCTTCTGCTACCTTACTCTGCGTGTCCGCCGGAGCGTTTACTTTGAGGAATGTTGCGTATACAAAAATAGCGACCAGCACTAAAGCCGCCGCCAACATTATATATATGACCCTCACATCAAGATTTGCAATTCCAAATGTATTTTTATCTGACTTTTCTTTGACCAAAAAATTCCCTCCCTTATATATAGATAATAGTTTAGCTTGACACCCGTGTCAAGTTTTTGCCAACAGTTTGTTTGTCAAGGTTCTCTCCCTTGATAAAACTCACCCTTAACTATTTACCTGATTCTTACTATACTGTCTATATGTCTTTATCTATCGGAATCGTCGGTTTGCCAAATGTAGGCAAATCCACACTTTTTAATGCGTTAACCAAAAACAAGGTAGAAGCTCAAAACTACCCTTTTTGTACTATTGACCCGAATGTCGGGATAGTTGCTGTGCCCGATGAACGGCTCGCGCCTTTGGCTGAAGCGGTAAATACAAAAAATATTATCCCGGCCGTGGTCGAGTTTATCGACATTGCAGGGATAGTGAAAGGCGCTTACAAAGGTGAAGGTTTGGGAAATAAATTCTTGGCCAATATCCGAGAGTGCGATGCTATCGTCGAAGTCGTTCGTGACTTTACGGATGCAAATGTTGTCCACGTCGAGGGAAAGATCGATCCCTCTTCCGATATGGAGACTATTAAAACAGAACTAATATTGAAAGATCTCGAGTCCATGGAGAGTCAAGTTGCACGACTTGAGAAAGAGTCGAAAAAAGATCCGAAGCTTATACCTGCTTTAGATCTCGCCAAGAAAATAAAAGAACATTTGGAGAAATGGGAACCGGCCAGAGATCTTGGTATCAATAAAGAGGATGATGTTGCGATTCTAAAATCTTTCCAACTCCTTTCCGCCAAACCACACATCTATGTTTTGAATGTTGATGAATCCCACATCAATGATTCTGCAAACCAAGAACTAGGAACCGCGAACTATATAAAAATATCTGCAAAAATAGAGGCTGAACTTTCTGACCTTCCGGAAGAAGACGCAAAAGAATATCTGAAAGAGATAGGGCAGGACGAACCGGGGCTAAATACTCTGATAAAGAAATGCTACGATCTGCTCGGACTCCAAACTTACTTTACCGCCGGAGAAAAAGAGGTGAGAGCTTGGACGATCCACAAAGGCTGGACTGCACCCCAAGCCGCCGGCGTCATCCATACCGATTTTGAAAAAGGATTTATCAAAGCTGATGTTACAAATTGGAAGGATCTCGTCGACGCCCATGGCTGGACCAAAGCCCGCGAACAAGGTAAGGTCCGTCTCGAGGGAAAAGACTATGTCGTCAAAGACGGCGACGTTATGTTGTTTAAGTTTAATAATTGAGTTTATGAATAACTCATACAAAGAACTAAAAAAAATAACAGATTCATATTATTCTGGACAGATCGAATATTTCTCACCTTTAGTGCTAGGGCTCTTACTTGAATACAAAATTAAACCCCGACAAAAAGACGGCAATCTTCATTCTGTTCAGATATCGATTCCGAAATCAAAACCAGATTCAATAGTCGTTGGCTTAAGATATTTTAAAAAAGATAAAACAAATTCGGAGGATCACTTTTTATTTGAAAAAGGATTTGGGATAAAGAAATGCTACGGGAAAAAATTGGAAGAACTACTCACAGAATACAAAGGAACACACAAAACTCAGCTTAAGAGTTCTGAAGAAGTAAAGCTCAGAAAGGTTTAAAAAATAACTTAATAAACTCTTTAAATAATTAAATGAATCAAAAACTCCTTATTCCCTTTTGCCCCAAGTATCGGCGAGTCGGTAACGCCTTTTATTTCGAATCCTAAATCAGTCGCGAATTTTTTTATGTCCTCGACAACTTCATTTTGGATCGTTTCGTCTTTTATAACCCCCTTACATTTGTCGGCAATCTTTTTCCCGACTTCGAATTGGGGTTTTATAAGGACTATCACTTCTACCCCCATTTTGTCATCCTCGGGCTTGACCCGGGGATCCACTTTTTTAAAACCCCTGTCTGGATTCCCGCCTGCGCGGGAATGACAACCAGAGGAAGCTAATTGTTTCACCGTCGGTATAATATTTTTCAATGAAGTGAACGAAACATCAATAACAAAAATATCGGGATTGCTAACCCCCTCCCCAGTGTCATCCTCGCCACAACGGCCTGCCCGAGTCGAAGCTCGTTCGGTCGGGGGATCCAGTACTTTTGATTCCAACTCAACCCGTTCTTCCTCCACCCCAAAGGAGTCTCCGCTTCTCTTCGCCACCTTCGGGGAGATCCCGTCACTTACACTTTCCTTTTTCGACACCTCCGAGGTTTTCCTGTCTTTTACCTTGACCGCATCGAAAAACTTTTTCCAAGAATCCAAATCGCGAATATTCGTCCGTTCCATATTTATAACTCTTGGATCGTTTCGGAGTTTTTGGTCGAGCTGGCCATAGCCGACATCGATCGCAAAGACTTTTTTGGCTCCTTTCTGTAAAGCAAAATCGGTAAAACCTCCGGTCGAGGCGCCGATATCGCAAATAATTTTATTTTTTAGATCAATCTCGAATTCGTGATACGCTTTTTCGATCTTTAGCGCTCCTCGGGAAACATACGGAAATTTTTCCTTAATCTCAATCGGAGAATTTTCGTCGATCGACGTACCCACTTTATCAGAAACGCGGCCACCGATCAGAACGTTGCCCGACAAAATAAGCCGCTTTGCTTCTTCGCGGCTTTTCACATATCCTTTTTCAAAAATTAGAACATCAAGTCTCTTTTTCATAGTCGTTTTAACTCTCACAGGTTTTCACAGCTTTTTGATTGATTAACACAGATAAATCCTTAATCCCCCCCTCCCATCCAAAATTGTTAATTGCCTGCCCGAATCGGTCGAGGCGGGGGTATTGTTAATTTTCTAGACTCTTTCCACATACTCACCAGTTTCCGTATTCACCAGAACTGTGTCTCCTTCCTTTATAAAAAGCGGAGTATAGAGTACATATCCCGATTCAAGCGTCACCGGTTTTGTCACAGATGAAGCAGTATTCCCCTTGAATCCTTTTTCGGCTTTTGCCACTTTCAGTTTTACTTTTATAGGAAGCGACAGACTAATAGGTTTTTCTTTGAAATACTGGATGTCGACAGTATCGCCTTCTTTTATGTACTTCACAAGATTGCCAACAGTCTCTGTGGAAAGCGCAAACTGCTCGTAGCTTTCCGAATTCATAAAATTAAAATCGCTTCCTTCTTTATACAGATATTGGCATTTCTTTTTTTCTATCCTTGCCTCTTCAAATTTTTCAGAACCTTTAAAAGTACGATCAATAGTAGCCCTTGTCAAAAGATTCTTGAGTTTAGTTCGAAGAATAGCCCCACCGCGAGCTTGTTTAGAGTGCTCGGTGTATAAAACAACGTAGATGTCTCCTTCTAGAAGAAATGTACGACCAATTTTTAGATCTGCAATAGAAAACATGATGTTTTAAATTTCTAATATCTAATTTCTAATTTCTAAATAAATCCAAATGACCAAAATAGTAGTTTTTAATTTCGAATATCTGAATTTTGAGATTGTTTAGAATCTAGGGTTTAGTGCTTAGTATTTTACTAAAATTATCTTGGAACAAAAGATATAAGAGCTAATATCCTTGCTCTTTTTACGGCTCTGGATACCATCCTCTGGTGCTTCATACAATTGCCGTTTCTTTTTCGAGAATTGATCTTACTGTAGCCGGATACGAATCGTTGTAAGGACTTCACATCTTTATAATCGATGTAGTCGATATTTTCTTCACAAAATTTGCATTTTTTCTTTGCTATGTATTCCATCTGTTTTACATTTAATTAAAACGGTATGTCTTCGATGTCTATCTCTTCCTTTGATTCACTTTTTTTCTCTTCCTTTTTTTCGGCTTTTTCTTTTGGAACGTCGGCTGAGATATCTCTCTCCGGAAGATCATGAATCACCGCACCATCCTTTGGTTTGTCCACAAAGTTGATGTCGCTTGCGACTATCTCAGTCTTTGATCTTTTCGTTCCGTCTTGCGCTTCCCAGTTTCTTGTCTGCAATCTTCCGACTACCATTACTTTTCTTCCTTTGCTCATATATTGGCTGACTATCTCGGCAAGCTTTCCCCAAACAACGACGTCGTGATATTCTACGCTTTCTTTCTTATCTCCGCTAGCGTCTACCCAACTTCTATTTGTCGCGATGGAAAACGAAGTAACTGCCTGCCCATTTGGCGTGTATCTAAGTTCTGGGTCTCTGGTCAGATTCCCTAAAATGATTGCCTGGTTAAAATCTTTTGTCATTTTTCCTCCTTTGATCTCTTTTTAAATTCGCCTCTGCGACTTTAAATATATATTTTGTGTTTTGAATAATGGTGTCTTCTACTCGTCTTTTCCCAAAAGCTCCTCTAGTTTTTCGTCAAGCTCCTTGAGCCTTTCCTTTTCTGCCTTCTCCGGCTTTTCCTCCGCTTTTGCTTCTTCTTTCTTTTCTTCCAGATCAAGATCAAGTTTCTCTTCCTCTTTTACGGCTGGCTTTTTGCCTGTCTTCTCTTCGGATGCTTTTTCTTCGTTTCTTTTCGATATGTACCCTTCTTCGTGCAAGACCAAAAGGTGTCTTATAATCTCTTCCGATAAAATAATATTTTTTTCGATCTCTCTAACATCTTTTGCTTCTGCCTCAAAAACTACCGCGACATATATCCCAATATCTACTTTTTTTATATCGTATGCGAGCTTCCTTTTTCCCCAGTTATCTTGGCTTATTATAACACCACTTTTTTTCTTAATAAATCCGGCAACCTTTTCAGTTACTTTATCTGTCGTATTTTCCAGATCGGGGTGGATGATGTATACCAGTTCGTATTTTTTCATAAAAAATTCTCCTTCTTCGGACATAAGACCCTGGTTATTAACTAGAGTAAAAAGAGTTTAATAATGCTTTATTTAACTGAACACATTGTAGCACAGATGATTTTCGAGGTCAAATGTTTGATGTGTGTCACAGAATCAAGGCGAAACTGAAACGCGAAACAGACGCGAGATCATACTTCCCTCTATTTTAGATTCAACAATCACTTTGATGCCTAAAAATTTATTAATTCTGAGAATTCTGCAGGTGCAGACCGACGATAGCGGAAAAATTGTGATGCACTTTACGAGCGTAATATCTCAAAATAATGTTGTTTGACCCCGATGGCCATCGGGGTCAAGGAAAGCTTTTTGTTACTTTTTGGCATCAAAAAGTAAGGAAGAAAACTTAAAAAATATAGTTATATATTGATATAAATATCTGTAAGAATTTTGCTATAATAAAGTCATGAAACTAGCAAGCGAGATCATAAATACCGACGTATTTTCCGTAAAAGAGCAGGGTGTCTTGGGAAAAGTGAAAAATATCGTCATAGATCCGGCAAGCGGAAACTTTGTTGCTCTACAAATATACGGAAAGGGGATGAGGAAAGACCGATGTTTGATAAGCTCGCTGGAGATAAAGCATCTGGAGGGAGATATCCTCATCGTTGATTCGGAAGATGCGGTCGAAACCAAAGAAGATCTGCCAAAGCCCTATGAAATCTTGAAAAGTAAGATATCCATCCTCGGAAGCAAGGTGTTTGACGAAGCAGGTATTTTTTTAGGAAGGGTCTTTGACTTTGCACTGGATTCAAACATAGATCAGATGACAAGAATATATGTTACCAGAAAAGGGATTTTAGGATTTCTCGGCAGTACCCTCATAATCTCCTATATTCAAATAGTAGAAGTCAACAAAAACAGGGTAATCGTGAGCTCGGGTGTCTTGGAAAATGGCGGGGAAGCATCGCTGGAAACCATGTCTTAGGCAAGGACATTTTGCACTTTTCT
>PFMH01000113.1 GCA_002785325.1 bacterium (Candidatus Howlettbacteria) CG_4_10_14_0_8_um_filter_40_9
TATCCAAGTCTTAACTGAACGTTTGTGCCTTCTTGTACGATACTCCCATCAAGCGGATTTTCTTCAACTGTATCTATTATTCCTTTTGACTTTGCTTTTTCATCTCCAGCATAACTTTTATACTTTGCGGAAGTAAACTTCCCTGTCATATCAACAAAGGACACCGTAAGTAAGTCTGCAGGTTGATCGCTGTGTTCGACGAATTGTATTTGACTTACTGCATTGATCCCAAACATATCGTTAAAATCCTGACGAAAAGGTGCCAAAAATTCTGTTTCATCTTCCTCTATAAAATAAAGCTTATAGACAGGAAAGGCATAAGCCATTGAAAGCTCAGTTGTATTATCTATTATACCTGCGGTAGTTGATATAAGAAGATCGTTTACTTTTCCTTCTTCCTGTCCTATATCTCCATACGTAAGAACAAATTCTCCTTGTTTGGGGGATATAGTCCCCTCCTTTCCACTAGGTTTACCGTTTTTACTATGTACAATATTAATCTTGTCACCATTACTTTCCATTCGAGTATTTTCTATTACACCTGAATGCGCTGCTGTAGCAGGGGGGTATTCAAACTGAAAATCTTTTATTTCGCTTGAATTACCCGGCTTTAATATTTTTTCCTCGATTTCCTTAACAACAGAATTCCCTTGGTAGAAACGGCTGGAGTATTCTTTATAATGGTCGGTCATTATTTTAATGCTTTGCTGCGTGAAGTCTTTGGGTCTATTCTTAACATATATCTTCTTATATTGAAAGAAATAATAATCAGGATCGATAGTAGGAGGAAGATCAAAATCCTGATAAGCAGGCTGAATGATCTGGTGAAGTCTTGATTTTACATCTTCAGAGATATTCTTGGTGGTATTCTCTAGAAGTGGTTTGCCGTTTGGAGATTTATGATGGAAAAGATATCTACTGTATTTGGCGAGCCATGCTTTAACTATTTTATCTATCTTATCAATCTTACCATTTGGACTTATAATGTCTGAGAATTTTTTACCCTTTACTTTAGTGGGTCTCTGAAAGGCGGATATTGTAACTTTATCTAAGTATTTTTGAATTTCGGCATCTATGATAACATTAGCAAAGAGATTATATAAATCATGATAAGAGGAGTTTCGCTTGACTCGGACTCCATTAAGATTCTTGGCAAGTTCTTCAAGCATTGTTTTGACCCATTCGGATTTATCTGTTTTATGGGTGATTTTAAATTTGAGATAGGACTCGTCGTATACCAGATCTTCATCTTTCTTTTGCTTA
>PFMH01000060.1 GCA_002785325.1 bacterium (Candidatus Howlettbacteria) CG_4_10_14_0_8_um_filter_40_9
TTAGTTATCTTTTCCCTTAAATCATCTTGGGCATCCTCTGGTATTTCCTTTGATGACGATTCCAATACGCTCACGGCTAAATCTCTGATATTTTCATCTTCGTTTTTTAACCCTTCGTCTGTAGCCCATGAAATAACTTCTGGATTATCTGCCATTTTGCCTAAATTATCATCAACCATATCCCATTCCTCAGATTTAGCAGCATCAATCAGACCCTGCAAATCAATTGGTTTTATATTATCCATTCCTCCTCCTGAATTAATTATTTCACTCATTTTTTCTCCTTTCAAATATTAAACTTTCTCTTCTTCCCTAAACTCATTAAGATCAATGGTCTCGCAAAGTTTTGCTTTTTCCGCGGTTTCTTTGCCGTCCTTAAATGGGAACTGCTTCAGTTCTCCGAAGGCAGTCCATTCTTCATCTGCGTTTTCCCGTGGGAAAATAATAACCTTGCCGGGATCTATACCTAACTCAATGCATTTTTCCTTGCTAAGTTCCTCACAGTCATTATTAAACCTCCCATAAAAACAAGCTTCTGCATATTCATCGATCACGTCTTTGTAATTGTAGTCCATGTTTGAAGCGGCATAGATAATCTTGCAATTTGGGAATTGTTCTTTCAATCCCTTGGCAGCATACGTCGCCGCTGTTCCATAACAATGGTTTCCCTCTACAAGCAAAAAAGTTACTTCTGCATCTTTGTCAAAAAGATCTTCATTCGCTTTTTGTATTTGGAGCAAATCGCAAACTTCCTCTTTGAAAAAATATTTGTATTGAACAGGAGTGATCCTCAAGATATTCAGCTTGTAAGCAAGGTATGTCCCAGAAATATTCCCGCCTCGGAGCAGTGGCACGACTGCGTCAATCTTCACATTATTTTTTTTAACATAAGTTTGCACCTTGTCTAGCAGAACATCAAGCTCTTTTTTCAAATATTCGTCCCAACCTAACTGATATATGTCTTCTCTTTTTGCCATTATTTCTCCTTCTTTTCTTATTTTAACGGGCTCATATTTCTTAGTTTTTCTATAATTGGCGGGAGTTTTTCTAAAACGTAGTCAACATCCGCCTCAGTATTTTCCTTTCCAAAAGTAAATCTTATGGATCCGTGAGCGGTTTCGTGATCATAGCCCATGGCAAGCAATACGTGCGATGGCTCGAGACTTCCAGAAGTGCAAGCAGACCCGGAAGAAGCGGCGATCCCTTCGAAATCGAGATTGATGAGAATAGACTCTCCTTCTATTTTTTTAAAACAAAAAGCGGCGTTGTGCGGCAACCTCTTGGTCGGATGACCCGCAAGTATCGCATTCGGTATCTTCTCCAGCACTCCTTTTATCAATTTATCCCTTAACTTCTTTGTCCGAATTCCGACATCCGACATCTGGCCTCTGGACACTTTCATTGCCTTTGCCATCCCGACTATATACGGCACATTTTCCGTTCCTGCCCTTCTCTTTCTTTCCTGCGCTCCTCCCTGCTGTTGCGGTAAAAACTTTGTCCCTTTTCGTACATATAATATTCCCACTCCTTTTGGCCCGTAAAATTTATGCCCTGTTAAAGAAAGCATATCCACGCCGAGTTTATCGACATTCGTATCTAGATATTGGAAAGATTGCACCGCATCAGTATGAAAAACGATCGGCAGATCGTTACCTTCATTTTTCCTTTTTAATTTTTCATTTTTAATTAGAGAACCAATCTTCTCAATTGGTTCGATCGTTCCCACTTCATTATTCGCATGCATTATGGAGACAAGAACAGTATTGTTTTTGATGGATTTCTCTAATTCTCCAATATCAACGACTCCTTCTTTATCAACTGGCAAGTAAGTCACCTCAAAATCGAAATACTTCTCCAAATATTTAACAGCGTCCAATACCGAATGATGCTCAATAGCACTTGTGATGATATGTGGTCGAAAATCCGTGTCAATCCGTAGCTCTTTTTGAATCTGTGTCAATCCGTGACAGAGAGTAGCCCCCTTAATTGCTAAGTTGTTACTCTCTGTTGCACCAGAAGTAAATATTATCTCTTCCGGTTTTGCCCCTAAGATATTTGATATTTCCCATCTGGATTCTTCCAAAGCCGTCTTGGCTTCCTGACCTAAAGTATAAATACTAGAAGGGTTACCATATTTCTCGGTGAAATACGGTTTCATAGCGTTATATACTTCTTTGTCTACCGGCGTAGTCGCCGCATGATCGAGATAAATCATAATTAAGTAAAAAGTTAAAAATAAAAATAAAAAGTCATTTATTAATTTTTCTCTTTCGTTCCGATAAGAAAAATTCTTTCCTTAAACCTTCCCCTCTTTTCTGCTCTTTCTTTTCTAATACTTTCCACTTCGTCTAAAGATATTCCTCTTTCCTCTGCAAAAGAATATAAAATTTCCAAAATATCAGCCATCTCTTTCTTTACCTCAATCTCCTCAACTGCTTCTACAAATTCTTTTCCTTCTTCGAGAATTTTTTTCTTGAGTGAGGATAGAAATTCATCATTACTCAAAATCTTTGTTTCAGCTATAATGCCGTCCTGTTCAATAATTTCAGGGATCCTATCTCTCACAAGCTTATTATAAATCTTTTCTTTTGGATATTTCTTCATTTTTTACCTTTCACTTCTTTTAAGCACTTTTTGCATTCGCTCACGAATTCACTCTCCAGATTCTGCAATTTTTTATAATCTTCGTAAGAAACAAGAACTCCGACAGGGTCGGAATAGCGGAGAACGATATAGTTCGTTCCTTTTTCAAGATCGCGAATAATCTCGGAGGTTTTATTCGCCAGTTCGTTTGTGTTTATAAATTTTTCCTTTTTTGTCATAGTCACTTAATTATACAGATTAAAAACTCGATAATTATTAACACTATATCCTGTCATATGACAGAAATTCAGAACAACGCTTTCTGGATTCCTGCCAGGGTTTACCCTTCCGAAGTCTGGATTCCCGACTCCGCGGGAATGACAGAGAAGAAAAATACAAAAATGTTACCCTTCATTTAGGGTAACATCTCCAACAATGTTCTGTCAATATTATTTTTCTGAAATCAGATGTCCGAACCATCAGATCCCAAAAAGGTCTTCAGCATTTTTTACCGTCGCGTTGGCTACCTCTTCCAAGGTAACATTTTTTATCTCGGCGATTTTCTTCGCGACCTCAACCACGTAAGCCGGCTCATTTCTCTGTCCTCTGTAAGGAACAGGGGCAAGAAAAGGCGCATCCGTTTCGATGAGTATCCTATCTAATGGAACCTCGGCTATAACCTCCGAGAGTTCGGCAGCACTAGGAAATGTAATGATTCCGGTAAAACCGATATAAAATCCAAGATCCAGTACCTTTTTCGCAATATCCATTGATCCTGTGTGACAATGAACCACACCGCAAAGATTCTTATACTTTTCTTGCGATAAAATTTCAAAGGTATCTTCTTCAGCCGCTCGTGAATGAACTATCAATGGCAGCTCCTTCTCCTTTGCCAAATCAAGCTGCCTAGTAAATGAATCCCTTTGTTTTTTTATCTCATAGGGATCAGTGCTACCATCATCTTCGTGCGTACTCGAGTAATCAATCCCGCACTCCCCTACCGCCACAATTTTTTCCGTAGTTATAATCTTTTTTATCTCTTCTAACTGGCGTTCGAAACCCATTGTCTCGTCGATATCGTGAGGATGGAGCCCTGCTGTAGCGAAAACTATACCCTTGAACCTTTCCGCTAATCGAACCGCTTTCTTACTGCTGTCAATCGTTGTTCCAACGCTAATGATCTTTTTCACGCCAGCCCTAAGCGCTTTCGCTATTACCTCATCGCGAGTGTTTTCGAAGTCTGGGTAGTCTAGATGTGCGTGTGAATCTATAAACATTGGCTCTTGACCTCCTACGAATTTACAAATTAATACTAAGATCCTGTTCAAAATCTCACCGCAAGATTAAGAAAAAACGAGCTTATCGGCTAAAATCTCATAATTTCGGCTACAAATCGTTCAAATCTCGTCAATATATCTCATTTTCGCTCGAAATTCTGAAATTTTAAGCTCGATATGAGATTTTGAACAGGATCTAATATACGAATATAAATTAACCTACTTTGTCAGTATTTGTACATTCGTTTCGATTCGTACATCAGTAGTATTATACAAACACCGATGCGACAACACAAGCGAGTATAACTGCATCCGCTAAAAGTTTTTTCACTACTATTTTTTCTTTTAGGAAGATGAAAGAAAAAACAAAGATAAGAAAGGGACCAAGGGTCACGATGAGTGACGTCCTGACTATCCCTATCCTAGAATAAGCAAAGTACAATGTAACATATTGTAAAGATACGCTCATTGCGTCTAAAAATATGGATTTTATCTTTCTAACTCTAAGGTCTCTTATCTTTGGCCGAAAAAAGATAAAAAACAATAAGACAAGCATACCGGTCCGAAAACAGTACAGAGCGACCGGAGAGTAAACCGCGAGAAGCCCCTTCAAGAAAAGTGTTTCCACGGCAAAAAGAGTGGCAAATCCGAGCATGGCCAAGGCATATTTATCAAAAGAAATATGCTTCTTTTCAATTCTGGAGATAAAAAGTGCTGTGGCTGCGATGATCGCAAGCATAAAGACAAGGTAATCTCTTTCACTGGGATATATAAGCGTTGCCAAAACCACCGCGATGATGCTATGAGTCATAGCCAAAGGTTCTACCTCTGTAACATCTTCATGACTCAGGCTGTAATAATAAAGATAATTGTATAGAAAAGCTATCAGGATAACCGCACCGAAAGATAGAAGATATTTTGGCGTAAAAGCCCTCATGTCTACCTGTCCGAAAATAGGAAAAAGAGAAGTAGTTATAAGAAATACAAAGAACATACAAAGCGACATAAAAGAGATAAACTTTACCTTATCCTTTGACATAATAGTTTTATCTAGGATAACCTCAGTCTCATTTGAGAATGATGATAAAAGCGCATTAAACATAGAATAGTTGTTAGTGGTTAGAATTTAGTGGCTAGCAAGGTTTGTCATCCCTGTCCCCTTTGTCATTCTCGCCACAGCGGTAATCTAACCCCCCCTATTTTGATACCCCCTAGGGCTTTCTGGATTCCGTATATCGCCTATTCAAAAGTGCAATTCCGGAATGACACTAGGAGAGTCTTGGGAATAGTGGTTCGCTGACCTTTACTTTTTTACCCCCAAATATTTTATCGATCTTTCCAGATGTATCCGGCATAAACGGCGCGATCATTTTATTTAACTCGCGAATACTTGCGGCCAAATTCCCCAAAACCTCGCCCAATTTATCTGGATTTTCTTTCGCTAAAACCCATGGCTTCTCTTCCTCTATATATTGGTCCAGCCCTTTGAGCTCTGACCAGATGTATTCAACTGCTTTATGAAGCCCTAGAGACCCCATATGTCTCTCAAATGGCTCCATGTCGACCTCAGTATGACCTTCGGGGATAATTCCGTCCAAATATTTATCTATCATCACCGCCACTCTCTGCACTAGATTCCCCAGTCCATTCGAGAGATCGGCGTTGTAAACTTCTCTGAAATAATCTTCATCAAAAACACCGTCATTCTCGATAATAATCTTGGAAGATAGAAAATACCTAAAGGCATCTGTACCATATTTTCCGACTATTTCTATCGGATCAACAACATTGCCTATGGTCTTACTCATCTTCACTCCACCCCTTCCGAGAATGTAGCTATGTACCAAAACTTTCTTCGGAAGCTCTAGACCTGCCGACTTCAGCATCGCCGGCCAAAGAATGCTATGCCACCTATTATTGTCTTTGCCGACGATCTGCAGATCGGCCGGCCAATAATGCTCAAATTTTTTCTTATCTGTTGAAAAACCAATCCCCGAAAGATAACAGGTGAGGGCGTCAAACCACACATACATGACGTGCTTGTCATCACCCGGGACAGGAACTCCCCAAGGAAGACGCGATGTCGGTCGTGAAATACTCACGTCTTCT
>PFMH01000070.1 GCA_002785325.1 bacterium (Candidatus Howlettbacteria) CG_4_10_14_0_8_um_filter_40_9
ATTTAGTATTTTGGGTTTGGGACAAGACCTGCGCTGGATGTCGGCAAGACGATAAGAGCAGCCTTCCCTGTTATAAACTGACGAGGTAAAGGTCCCCACTCCCTAGAGTCTGAGGAGCCGTTTGGAAGACGATTGTCTCCTATAACATAGTATTCATTTTTCCCCAATGTAACAGACTGATTGCCATAAAGTTTTATATCTGATGATATATAGTCACCTTCATCCAGATCAAATCCCGCGGGATGTTTGGTATTTATGATCGTTACTTTGCCGTTCTCGATCTTTATCGTTTCGCCCGGAAGTCCGATGACTCTTTTTATATAATTTTTGCATGGCCCCTGAAGAAAGATCCTGTTTATGAAACTTGCATTTACAAAGTCTGTGCACTCCGGCTCTGGGTGTTTGAAGACAACAACATCGCCTCTGTGCGGCGCGGTGAGGTGATAAGAAAGCTCATTTACAAAGATGTATTCGCTATCGTGAAAGTTCGGTTCCATGGAAGAGCCAACTACTAGGAAAGGCTGGACAACAAAATATCTGACAAACAAAAATGTCAAACCTACAGTAAGTATTGTTTTTGCAATATCCAGAGGCAGACCGCCCTTTTTTTCTTTCAAATCATTATCTTTTAAATTTTCTTTCTCATTCATACCTATTTATTGTATAAAAAAAACCATTGGCACGCAATGGTATTTTGATTTATAATAGTTTATGTTGTTCTGAGAATAAATAAAAAAGTATTTTAGAAAAAAGATGGACGAATTGGAGAAAAACAGTGGAGAAAATAATAGTAAAACCCCAATAAGATTTTCAAAAGAAGATAAGATTCAGCGACTAAAAGAAAGGCGCAAAAGAAAAGGTTCTAGAAAGAAGAAAATAATTCTTACTTTTGTTGCGTTTTTTTTGGCATTTATCGGCTTTTTTGGATTTAAAGCATGGTCCATGCTTAGTCAGATACTAGCGGGTACAGGAATCAATGCCCCTGGTCTTTTAGTGAATCTTTCATCTTCACAACTTAAAGGAGAAAGTTCTGGCAGAGTAAATATTCTTCTTCTTGGGATGGGCGGTGATGGACATCCGGGAGGAAACCTAACGGATACAAATATCGTCGCAAGTATAAATACTAAGAAAAACGAAGTGGCAATGATCTCTATACCCCGAGATCTCTATGTAAATATTCCGGGGAATGGTTATGGCAGGATAAATGAGGCTTATGCTGACGGTGAAAGAGAAAAATATTCAGGGGGCGGTCCCGCTCTCGCCAAGGAAACGGTGAGTAAAACCCTCGATATCCCTATCCATTATTATGTTAGAGTTGATTTTGAAGGGTTTAGAAAGATCATTGATGCAGTCGGCGGAATTGATATCGATGTAAAAGAAAACATTTATGATCCCTACTATCCTGACGAGGAAATGAAAGGGGAGACTGTTTATTCTATCAAAAAAGGTATGCACCATATGGACGGAAAAGCGGCGCTCAAATATTCTCGTTCAAGAAAGACAACATCTGACTTTGATCGTGCCGAAAGACAACAGCAGGTTATATCAGCGATAAAGAACAAGGTTCTTTCAGCCGAGACATTTTTCAATCCTGTAAAAATTGCAAATATCATGGATGCTCTCGGTAGTCACGTGAAGACAGACTTCGGTACTGGAGATGCGAAACGCCTTTATGAGACAGGGAAGAAGGTTGAAACTGACAAAATAATATCAAAAGTTATCGATTCGTCAGAGACCGGTCTTTTGGTCGGCGCTAATGTCGGCGGAGCTTCAGTTTTCCAAGCCGCGAGCGGAAACTGGGATGATGTTAGAGATTTTGTAAGAAATATTTTTGACGGTGCTTATATAAAAGATGAAAATACGGCTATCATCATTCACGATGCTAGCGGAGTTTACGGGACTGGGGATAAGCTGGAGACGAGCCTCAAAAAGATGGGGTTCAATGTAAAAGATTCCGTCCGGGACAAAACGACTGCGAAAGATACAAGCATAACTGACTTCACAGGAGGCAAAAAACCATATACTATAAAATATCTTGAGAGAAAGATCGAAGTCAAAGCTGACTTAAAAGATCGACCGTCTGAAGGTGAAGACGCTGATACAGATATAGTAATAACTATCGGACGGGACTACCAAGAGTAAAAAGATTGTCTTATGAAGGATTTAAGTGAAAAAGAGGTGATTCTGGTCACGGTTCTTTTTGCCGAGTTTATCCTGCTTTTTAACTATAGCAGTAAATTTTGGCTTACTTTTATTTTGATGATCGCGACTCTTGCTTACGGCATGATCAATATCTTAAATCTTAAAAGTAAAGAAAAGATCATAAGAGGGATTCACTTTTTCGCATTGCCAATATTTTATTTTTTAGGAGTATTTTTCTTTCTTTCTCTGATAAAAGTTAGGGTTCTACAGATACTTGCTATAACCCTATACTCGATTTCAAATGTTTTTTTGCTTAGGAGCATAAGAAGGATAAAAAGATCAAGGGAAAATCCGCTTATCGTGTCAAGAAATATCATAAGCCTCATAGGTCTGATCACTATATTTTTTGTAGAAACGGATATCGTAAACGCAGTAATTCTGTTTAAGCTCCCTATCTATCTGGGTATGGTGGTAATATTCGCTTCCGTCTGGGTGATATCTTATTTTCTTTACTGGCAATATCGGGACATAGAGACGGACTCGACTATTTTTATCACTCTTATATCGTTTGTGATGGTGGAGATCTTTTGGGCAGGAAGTTTTTGGATCACTAGTTACCCGACTTTTGAAGCAGGAACTTTGGGAGTTTCTGTGATTTCCATAATTTCGACGGTTGTTTATTATTGTTTTTGGGGTATCGCTCATTACAAGTTGGAAAACGGTTTGACTAAAAATATTTTGATAGAATACATAATGATTTCTCTTTTGATATTATCTATAATATTTTTTACGGCTAATTGGCTTCCCATAGGATTTTCAGGATAATAATTTAGTGGTTAGTGGTTAGTGGTTAGTGGTTACAAAATTTTATTGTCATTCCCGCGGAGGCGGGAATCCAGACATTTTTAGTATACAGAAATCCACTGGATCCTCGATCCCTCCTTTACTCCACTACGGGCGGGCAGGCGAATCGAGGATGACACAGAAGAAAAAATATCCCCCGTTATTCATGGAAATTAATAAGATATAACTATGACAACAAACGAAGAACAAAAACCAAATCCGGGAGAAAAACAAAAAACAGAAAAGCTCGCATTAACTATCAGGGAAAAGAAACTCCTGGCGATCGTCGCTCTGGTTGTTTTGCTATTTGGCGGTATTGGCGGTTTTGCGGGAATAAATATCTACAATGAATTTGGCGGTTCCGGTCTAAAAACCGTTTTCACGGGAAACAAAAATATAAAGGTAGAAGAAAACTCGGCCATCATAGACGCGGTAAATAAAACCGGACCCGCTGTCGTCAGTATTACCAGTGAACAAAGTACTTTGGGCTTTTTCGGGCAAACTTCAAATTCTAAAAGTTCAGGCACAGGATTTATAATCTCTTCAGACGGGCTTATCGTCACCAACAAACATGTCGTAAGTGATTATGAAGCAACCTACAGCGTCTTTACTTCGGACGGAGATGAGCACCGAGCAACGGTGAAAGCCAAGGATCCATTAAATGACATTGCATTCCTTACGATTGATGGGAAAAATTTACCGACAGCAGAGCTCGGGGATTCTGATCAGCTCAAAGTAGGACAGACAGCGATCGCCATTGGGAACGCTCTGGGGCAATATCAAAATACTGTAACATCTGGTGTTATAAGCGCTATCGGAAGGGCGGTTCCGGTAGGAGATGCTAGCGGCGCTTCCTCGGAAACGTTGGAAAATGTGATACAGACTGATGCGGCCATAAATCCCGGAAACTCCGGAGGACCGCTTATAAATCTGGACGGGCAAGTTATAGGTATAAATACGGCCATCGATTCATCGGGTCAGTCTATCGGCTTCGCTATACCTATAAACGCGGTGAAAACGGCGATCGATAGCGTAAAGAAAACGGGAAAGGTTACGAGGCCATATATAGGTTTGAGATATATACCGGTGACAAAAGAATTTGCTGCCAGAAACGATATCGGCGTTGCAAGCGGGATACTTGTTTATGGCGGGGGGACTACCTCAGGCGTGGTGGCTGGAAGCCCAGCAGATAAAGCAGGGATCAAAGAGAATGATGTCATATTGGATATTAATGGAATCGGGGTAAACGGCAACCAGACTCTAGCTGGCGCTCTGCTAAAATATTCACCCGGAGAAACAGTAACCCTCAAAATTTTTCGAGACGGAAAAAATATCTCGGTGAAAGTGAAGTTAGGGGAGACGAAATAGAAACCGCGAAACTTAGTTGTGATTTGCATATAGTTATCATCCCTAAAAAACACCCTTCTTTCGATTTAACAGTAAGTATTTTTGTGGTAGAATTTTCTTATGAAACTTAAAGAATTTATAATAAAGTTTAATAAATTGAAAGCTGATTGGTTTATATGTACAACACGGAAAGGGCCTACAGGAATCGGACATTGCCTAGAAACAGCTTTGGGAATCGAGGAAAATAATATTGCCTTACCGGATTTGCATAATGCGGAGTTAAAGGCTCATAGAGCTAAAAGCAATAACTTGATTACACTTTTCACATTTAACAACAAGGCATGGAAAATGCCTCCTCTGGAAGCGGTTAAAAAGTATGGCAGTTTAGACAAAGACGGAAGAATAGGTTTGTACTATACGATGTCTTTGAGGCCAAACAGCAAGGGTCTATTTCTAGAAGTGAATAAAAAAGAGCTATCAGTCAGACATATTTCGGGCGAGATAATCGCTACTTGGCAATTGAATGATCTCGCAGAAAGATTTAAACAAAAGATTCCCGCAATGATTTTTGTATCAGCCTTTACAGAAGAAAGGGCGGGGAAAGAATACTTCAATTTTTATAGGGCACAGTTTATGAAAGATACATCCCCTGAACTTTTAAGCAATCAGTTTAAAGAAGAGAATATTGTGGTTGACTTGAGGCTTCACGACAAAGGAACAATGGCGAGAAACCATGGAACGGGTTTTAGAGTTTACGAGGACAAATTACCAAAATTATTTAAAAACATAAAAGAACTCTAAGATTATCTTTTTCTCAAAATAACTATACTCTCTTTATTCATTGTCTCTTCAGATTTTCCTACAATATTTGTTGGGGAATTTTTCGTAGGCATTCTTTTCCCCGGTATGTTTCTAACAAAAATATCTTCACAAGTAAAGCCGATATTTTCACCTAGTTCTGCAATTATGAAATCTGTCGGTATACGAACCTGTTTTACCATGCGATTGCCAATTACCAGACAGAAATATTTTTTGGATTTTAATAGCTTATATGCTTGTTTCAGACAATCATTCAATCCAACATAAAAACTTAAAACATCCCTTGCTCGTTTCTCGTCTTTCCTCGCAATTTTATCTAGGGACACCTTAAGATAACCCGAATTTAAAGAATGTTCAAGGTTCTTAGTTGCCTTGCCTCCTAAAAGCTCATTGTCTACACTAGAAGCCTTATTTGGGTCTTCAAAAACATCTATCCATTGTGCAGAAAGACGAGAAAATTGACCATAAGCAACGGTTGTCCTGCTATCGCCATAAGGCGGTGAGGTAATTATAAGGTCGATCGATCCTTCCTTCATCCCATTGTCTTTTGAAGAATCGCCGTAAATGATCTTTGTTGTAGCTTGTTTCTTGGCATCTTTGAAAAAATCCTTCATTCCATTTATGTTTGCTTCTGTTTTCTTTTTAAATATGCCTAGGACATCAGGATTGTGATTTTCTAATTTTTCATTTTTCCTTCTTACAAGCTTAAACTCTCCACTTTTTGTATTTGAGGATAGCCGTACGGTTTCGCTAAAAGAAACCATGAAATAATTTCGGATTGCCTGATTATTTATATTTAAAATAGCTTTTTTTATCTTTGCTAGTTGAAAGATAGCTTTTTCTTTGAACCAAAATTCAATATTATTAAAAACAGGTTTTTCAATTTCAGTATCTTTTATCTTCTCAATTTCCAAAAGGAGTTTGAAATATTCTTTTGCAAGTTTAGAGGGATCAATAGGCGTGGTTTTGGCTTTTGCCAGAAAGATTGCAAGCGGGTTTAGATCTATCCCATATGTATTTCTTCCCAAAAGATTGCTTTCAACTAGTGCCGTGCCAGAACCGCAGAAAATATCGCAGACAGCATCTCCTTTCTGGCTGTAATTTTCCAAAAGCCGTCTCGCAACTTGAGGAATAAACATAGCGGGATACGTGTGTATTCCGTGCGTGTATGATTTCGTGTTTTCTCCCTTATAATCCCATGAATAGTCTATTCTTCTGACATATTTTTCATCTCTAACCTTCTCTTTTTCAATTTGCGTTTCCAGATTTCGAATGATTTTTACGACGACACCTCTTATCTCTACCTCTTTTCTGTAAATGGGGAAGAGAGACAGATTTGCCGGTTGTAGTCTGATACGATTGTTTTCTCTATAGATTTTTTTTAAGGTGGCTTCATTATCATCTATGATCGCAACTACGGTTTGTCCATTATCGGCATATTCTTGTTTTTTTATAACAACAATATCGCCATCAAAGATTCCCTCATCAACCATACTATTTCCCTGAACCCGCAGCGCATAATGTTTACCGTGCATTCCTGCTTCATCTTTTGAAACAGTAATCGTTTCGTTGGAGGTTTCTATCGCCTCTATTGGTTGTCCTGCGGCGATTGTCCCCAAGAGAGGCACTTCAATAGTTACCTTTTCTATTATTGGGGATAGAGCTCTTGGCTGATTAAACTTTTTCTGCAAATAACCGGCTTCCTGAAGTTTTCTGACATGGTGGTGAGCTGTGGAGACTGAAGATACTTTTAGATGATCCTTTATCTCTTCAAGGGATGGAGAGATCCCCTTTTTATTTCCAAAAAAGGATATAAAATCTAAAGTTTGTTTTTGACGTTTCGTAAGCATATCTTTATTATTGACTTTCTATTTATTTTCTAATATCTTAATAATATAGACCATAAAAACTTATGTCAAGTAGACAAAAATAATCTAAGGGGTTAGACAATTGATCTTTAAAATCTTCCGTGATCGGAAAGAGATCTTGGCGAAAGTGAAGTTAGGGGAGACGAAGTAGCCTGTCTAATTTCTAGAAAAAGTTTTGTCTACTTGTTTTGGGGATAACTTAAAAGTATTATAAGATTAATGTGATTAGATGCTTTTTATAAAAAAGGAGGGGCAATGCATAGCGGGTTAAGAACAATAGATTTATTTGCGGGGATCGGCGGGGTCAGAATTGGCTTTGAGAAAGCAGGCTTCGAAACTGTCTTTGCCAATGACTTTGACAGTTATTGTAAAATTACTTATGATTTGAATTTTAGCAGGGCTAAACTTACGGTAGCGGATATCGCCGAGGTGAGATCAGAAGACCTTCCAAAATTTGATTTGCTCTTAGGCGGATTTCCTTGCCAGCCTTTTTCAATAGCGGGTTTAAGAAAGGGATTTGAAGATGAGGGTCGAGGAAATCTATTTTTCGAAATCGAACGGATATTAAAAGATAGAAAACCGCGAGCATTCTTGCTTGAAAATGTAAAAAATCTACAGTCTCACGACGACGGTAGGACTTATCGGTTTATTAAAGAGAGGATTCAAGAACTTGGTTATTTTGTTCAAGAAAAAGTGCTCAACAGTATGGAATACGGTAATGTACCCCAGAATCGGGAAAGAATATATATTGTAGGTTTTCTATCGGAAGAGGCTTATGACAGATTTGAATTCCCGGACAAAACTCCGCTTACAACGACCATAAAAGATATTCTGGATAAAGAAGCGGACGAGAAATACTATTACAACGGAAAACCTTTATATGAGAAATTAAAGGATGAGGTTATTTCAGAAAACACCGTTTATCAGTGGAGAAGAAAATACGTTAGGGCAAATAAAAAAGGCGTTTGTCCGACCTTAACGGCAAATATGGGGACAGGTGGTCACAATGTGCCTATCATAAGAGATCATAAGGGGATCCGGAAACTTACGCCTAAAGAATGTTCCAGAATACAGGGTTTTCCTGAATATTATAAACTTCCAGATATTGCTGATTCCAGATTATATAAACAAATAGGAAATTCCGTTACTACAACCGTTATTGAAAAAGTTGCGTTGCAGATTTCGAGTGCATTGGAGTATAAATATCAACCTTCAAAAATCACAAAACTAGTTCCTCAAACCATTTCTTGAAGCAACTTCCAGTTCTCTTTATATTTTTGTAATTTGCTCAGAGCTTTTGTGGTACCAAAATTTCTAATGTCTCTTATAGGTATGATATAACAGTCGCCATTATTACTGTCTATACCCAAGATTAGGTCACAGTCTTCTTTAGTATACTTGTATGTTCTCTGTTTGACTATCCTGCTTATTTGCTGGCCGCTTCTGCCGCCACCGGTAAAGCTTAAACTGCCAATACCTGTTCCTTTGATTTGGATCCTTAATAATTTATCTTTGCCACAATCGATTACTGCATCGTATCTAGAGTTGGTAATTTCGACGCCGGAGCAGTTGAATCCTGCCTTTATACAGCGCCCAATAGCGATCATTTCGTCCGAATTACCGTTAATTGTCCGAAATATTCCTGATTCAAGTTTTGTGATATTTTTTGCCCATATACAGACTATTTATACTCTTATCCTTTCATTTCTTCAAGTCTTATGATAATTTGATATACATTAAAGTAAAAGTATATAAAAAATTATCTTATGACTGATGTTTTTTCAAAAGAAAAAAGGAGCGAGATAATGTCAAAAATAAGAAGCAAGGACTCTATTGCTGAACTTATTGTCTTCCGTTTTTTAAGAAAAGAAGGGATCTATTTTCAGAAACATTACGGAAAAGTTATCGGGAAGCCCGATATTGCTTTGCCAAGTAAAAAGAAGGCTGTTTTTATTGATGGAGAATTTTGGCACGGCAGGGACTTTGAGAAAAGAAAAAATAAACTTCCTAAGATTTATTGGAGAGATAAGATTGCAGGGAATATTAAAAAAGATAGAGCTGTTAATAGGGAGCTCAAAAAATTAGGATGGCAAATCTTGAGAATTTGGGAAAGAAAGATTAAAACTAAAAAAACGAGGGAGCAGACTCTTGAAAGAATTAAAAACTTTCTTTTATATTAGCTGGCGGTTTTACTCTAAAATAGAATATTTAAGGTTTTAGACCTTTAAATTCTCCAACTTCTTCTCCTGCTCGGCAGCGCTAAGTTTGTGGAGCATTGACTCGATGTCGCCGTTTAAGAACCCCGGGATGTTGCTCGCGGAGAATCCAATTCTGTGATCAGTGATGCGATCTTGCGGAAAGTTATAAGTTCTTATCTTTTCTGATCTATCGCCGGTACCGATCTGGCTTTTTCTAGCAATGCTGTCTTTCTGCCTTTTTTCGTTCTCCAGTTTTTCCAAAAGCCGAGATCTTAGGATTCCCATCGCTTTTTCTTTATTTTTTATCTGTGATTTGCCGTCCTGACAGCTGACCACGAGTCCTGTTGGGATGTGGGTTATCCTCACGGCTGAGTCGGTAGTATTTACACTTTGTCCTCCGGGGCCGGACGATCTAAAGACATCTACTCTTATCTCGTTTGCATTTATCACGAGATCGACCTCCTCGGCTTCCGCAAGAACCGCTACCGTGACGGTAGAAGTGTGAGTTCTCCCCTGAGACTCTGTCTCTGGTACTCTCTGGACTCTGTGAACGCCGCTTTCGTACTTAAGTTCTTTATAGACATGATGACCGTTTACTTCGAATATTACTTCCTTAAATCCGCCATTTTCGCTTCTGGCAGAGTTTAGGATGTTTATTTGCCAGTTTTTCTTTTCAGCGTATCGGGAATACATACGGAACAGTTCGGAGGCAAATAGGGCAGACTCTTCACCGCCGGCGCCGGGGCGTATCTCTACTATCGCGTTTTTCTCATCGTTGGGGTCCGTGGGGATAAGAGCAAGCTCGATCTTTTTCGAAAGAGGTTCTTTTTCTTCTTTCAATCGTCTTACTTCTTCCTCTGCCATGGCGATGAGCTCGGGATCATCTTCGTTTTTAATTAAATTTTCAGATTCTTCAAGTTCATCTTGTGTTTTTTTAAGTTCTTCAAATAAATCAACGATTTTTTTAAGTTTCGTTTGTTTTCGGGAAAATTCTTTTAATTTTTGCGTATCAGAAACTATACTCGAATCAGAGAGTTTTTTGGTAAGTTCATCGTATTCATTTTTGTATTTGGGATATTTTTGTAACATAGAATAGTAATTGGTTTTTAGCGGTCAGTGTCTAGTGGTAAGGGTTTCTTTTTTTGACAGGGAGAAGTAAGATTACAGTCTTATTGTACCAAAAAACACTCCTCTAAGACAGCATGTGTGGAGTGTTATTTAAAATTTATTTAGCTATTTTTCTTCGGACTTTTCAGCGTCGATCAGTGGCTCTTTTTTATCTGTGTTTTTGTCAGTGGCAGCTTCAGCTGCTATATCTACAGTATTTTCTTCGAGTTCTTCTTCGATCTTTTCCATCTCTTCTTCAGGAACACCGTTGGCGGAGATTTCGTCCGTCACAACTTCATTGTTTTCAGTTATCTCAACTACGGCAACATCTTTTGTTTCTGAAATTATTTTTTCAGCTTTCTTCTTGCCGCCGGTTTTTGCCTTAAGTTCTTCCGCTTTCTTTCTCCTAGCCATAAACTTGTCTACTCTACCAGCAGTATCTACGAGCTTTTGCTTGCCGGTGTAAAAGGGGTGGCACGCAGAGCAAAGTTCCACGTGGATTTCGCTTGGTGTCGTGGATTTGGTTTCTATCTTGTTTCCGCAAGCGCAAACAATAGTTGTTTTTTCATATGTTGGATGAATATTCTTTTTCATGGTTTTTTTATTGACTCCGACTGGAGGTCAAATTAATACTTATAAATATTAGCAAAAAAACTCAGGTTTAGCAAGAGTAAAAATTTATACTTGCAAGTAAGCGACTTATTTGCTAAACTTTGGAGTGTTAAAAACAATTAAAAAGCACGCTTCCATATTTTTCCTGCTCTTAATATTTAAGGGTGAGAGGAAGCGGAGGGCCGAAAGGCGAGAAGGAGAAAAGATGACAAAAAAAGAAGAAACGAAAATTTCCGAGGATACGGAAATAGTAAAAGAGAAAAAAAAGCCTGCTAAAAAGGCTAGCGCGAAGAAAGCTGAAAAGGAAGTAAAGGAACCTGCCTCGACTGACGCGAGTCAAGGCGGGGAAGTTACCGAAGAAACAAAAAAGAAAACTAAAAAAGAACCAAAGCTAAAAGAAGTTGATCTTCAAGAGCTTTTAAAAGCCGGAGCGCATTTTGGGCACCAGACCCACAGATGGAACCCAAAGATGGCTCCTTATATATTTACAAAGAAAAACAATATACACATTATCGATCTCGTAAAGACCGGAGAAAAAATAAAAGAAGCATTGGATTTTGTTTATAATATATGCGCCAATGGCGGTTCTGTACTTTTCGTCGGGACGAAGAAGCAAGCTCAAAAAATCATCAAAGAAGAAGCCGATAGATGCTTATCAAACTATGTCTCCGAACGTTGGTTGGGGGGGATGCTAACAAACTTCCAGACGATAAATACGCGGATACAGTATCTCGACAAGCTGGAAGAGCGGATAGCAGAGGACAGTTTTACGACGAAAAAGGAAAAGTTGGATGCCACGAATGAGAGAGAAAAACTTCTTACTTCTTTCGAAGGTATCAGAACGATGAAAAAGATGCCGGATGCTATTTTTGCAGTTGATGTTTTGAAAGAGGGAAATGCGATAAAGGAGGCAAAAAATCTAAGCATTCCGGTAGTTGGCATCGTCGATACAAACTCAAACCCTGATGAGATAAATTATGTTATCCCTGCAAATGATGACGCTGTAAGAACAATAAAAATAATTACGGAAGCTATCGCCGATACAGTGATCGAGGCTAGAAGTACTATAAACAAAGATTAAAGTAGAAATCTAAGTTCCGGCTAGACATTCTAAATATAAAAAAGGAGAGGTATGACAAGTATAAACGCAAAAGATGTAGCAAAACTTCGCGAGATGAGCGGTGTTGGCATGATGGATTGTAAAAAAGCTCTCGAAGAGACAGGCGGTGATTTTGATAAAGCCATAGAGCTTTTGAGAAAAAAAGGAGCAAAAGCGGCCGAAAAAAGAGCAGGTAGGGAAGCTAAAGAAGGCATCATCGTTTCTTATATTCACAACGGTAGAGTCGGTGTCCTACTGGAGTTAAACTCAGAGACTGACTTCGTGGCAAAGAATAGTGATTTTAAAAATCTGGCTTCGGAGATAGCTCTTCAGATCGCAGCGATGAATCCGAAATACATCTCTCCTTCAGAGATCCCAAACGAAGAAATTGAAAAAGAAAAGGAGATCGAAGCTGAAAAAATGAAAGAGTCTGGTAAACCGGCCGACATAATTGGTAAGATAGTAGAAGGGAAAATAGATAAATATTACAGCGAAGTCTGCCTCCTGAAGCAACCTTTTTTCAAAGATGAGAAAAAGACAGTTGAAGATCTGATAAACGAGGCAATAGCAAAGATCGGTGAAAAGATAGAAGTCGGCAGATTTGCGAGATATGAGATAGGGAAATAGTCGCTAGGTTACTAAAGTTGGTAAGTTGCTAAGGAAAAAATTAAATAGAGTTTATTTAGTAAGTTGCTAAGGAAAATAATAATAGCTAAAACAGTAAACATGAATTTTTTAGAAGGTATCGATCAAGAACTGGATAGGGTGATCAAGTTTCTCGAAAACGAGTACACTTCTTTGCATACAGGAAGAGCAAGTACTGGACTTATCGAGGACATCGATGTGGAAGCCTACGGGGCAAAAACGCCTCTAAAAGGCATAGCAAACATATCTGTTCTGGACTCAAAAACTATAAATGTTCAGCCTTGGGATAAGGGGGTGATTTCCTTTATCGAAAAAGGCGTTCGTGAATCGGGTTTAAATCTTTCTGTTGTAAATACGGGAGAGCTTGTTCGCGTGATCATACCAGAACTCACCGCAGAGAGAAGGACGGAGTTTGTGCGAATCGCTAAAGATAAGGCCGAAGAGGCGAGAGTTTCGGTGAGGAATCAGAGGCACGAAACTATTGAGAAGATAAAAAAGGCAAAGACAAACGGAGAGATGTCGGAGGATGAAGTCTCTTCTCAGGAAAAAGAGCTGCAAAAAAAGGTAGAGATTTATAACAAAAAGATCGACGAAGTATTTTTAAGTAAAGAAAAAGACCTTTTGGAGGGATAAATGGCTAGAAAGAAAACCAGGGAAATTCAAGTTGGGGATGTTAAGCTTGGTGGTACGAATCCGGTTCCGGCACAGTCAATGACCAACACGGATACGAAGGACACTAAAGCTACGATCAAACAAATACAAGAACTTGAGGATGACGAGTGCGATATTGTAAGGTTGGCCATTTTGGATAAGGAAGCGGCTAAAAAGATCGGAGAGATAAAAGCTAAAGTAAGGATTCCGTTAGTGGCCGATATACATTTTGACTATAGGCTTGCTTTAGAAGCAATGGATCAAGGGGTTGATAAAGTAAGAATAAATCCTGGGAACATCGGAGATATTGAGAATGTAAAAAAAGTCGTTTTGGCGGCAAAGGAAAGAAATATTCCTATAAGGATAGGGGTAAATATCGGTTCACTGGATAAAGAAATCGAGGAAAAGTATGGTAGGACAGGGAAGGCATTGGCTGAATCAGCGCTGAAGGAAGCGAGTATCCTAGAAGATTTGGGATTTTCAGATATAGCTATCTCAGTAAAATCTTCAGACATTCAAAGGACAGTAGAAGCGTATTGAATAGTTTCTTCAAAATGCGACTATCCCTTACATCTCGGTATCACGGAAGCCGGTACTTTTCTTGCGGGAACAGTAAAGAGTTCTATAGGTATCGGGAGCCTCCTTTTAGAGGGTATAGGTGATACTTTGAGGGTATCTTTGACTGAAGACCCTGTAAAAGAAATTATAGTTGCTAAAAAAATATTGAAATCGCTAAATCTTTTGGATGAAGGGGTGGAAATAATTTCTTGTCCGATCTGCGGTAGAACGAAAATCAATCTTTTCAAACTGGTAGAAGAGATAGAGAAACTTACGGCTAAAATAAAAGAACCTCTAAAGATAGCAGTAATGGGATGCGTGGTAAATGGTCCGGGCGAAGCAAAAGAGGCTGACTTGGGGATCGCTGGCGGAGTCGGAAGAGGGATAATCCTTAAAAAGGGGGAGATTTTAAAAAACGTGAGTGAGAAAGATCTTCTTGGGGAATTCAAAAAAGAACTCGATAAAATGTTAGCAAAATGAAAGTTATAAAAGCTGAAAAAATGGGTTTTTGCTTTGGGGTCAAAAGAGCTATAGAAAAAGTAGAACAAGCATTGAAAGAAGAGAAAAAAGTTTATACTTTTGGAGCTCTTATTCATAACAACCAGTTTGTTGAAAAGATGAAGAAGGAAGGCGTAGAGATTGTAGAAAATGAGAAAGAGATAAAGCCAGGGATGACAGTTATTGTGAGAGCTCATGGTCTGCCACCCAAAACGATGAAAGAGATAGAAAAAAAAGGAGCTGCGATAATCGACGCTACATGTCCTAAAGTCTTAAATATACAAAGGCTTGCAAAAAGGTTTGAAAGTAACGGTAAAAATGTTATTATCATTGGGAATTCATCTCATCCGGAAATTATAGGTATAATGGGCAATCTGGAAACAGGTATCGTTGTGAGAGAGCCTGAAGAAGTGGATAGATTACCGGATAATCTTGAAGAGATAGCCGTTGTCTCACAGACAACAGAAGAGCAAGAAAGGTTTGAAAAAATAGTAGGGATCTTAAGTAAAAAATTCAAAAATATAGAGATTTATAATACAATATGCGAAGCGACTAAGGAAAGACAGGATGGAGCGAAAAAGACAACTAAAGAAGCAGATGCAATGATAGTGTTGGGAGGCAAACACAGTAGCAATACCACGCATATAGCAAACATCTGTGGACAACTTGTAAAGACATTCCACTTCGAGACAGCCGATGAGATAGACGGATTAGATCTTAAAGGAGTGAGCAAAATAGGTATTACTGCCGGCGCATCAACCCCAGACTATCTTATAGAAGAAGCAGTTCAAAAATTAAATCAAATTTAATATGGCGGATATAGAAAAAAACACAAAGGGGGAAACAGCGACTTTAGAAAAAGAGGAGGCCTCTATCCCTCTTCATGTTGGTATTATGATGGATGGGAATAGAAGATGGGCAAAAAAGCAGGGACTCAAAATAATACTTGGACATAAGAAAGGAGTTGATGCCCTAGAGAAAACCCTGAGATTTTTGGGGAAAAAGGGAGTGAAGACACTGACCGTATATGCATTTTCCACAGAAAATTGGAAAAGGGGTAAAGAACAGGTAGATGATCTCTTAAAAGTTATATCGGAGTACCTCACAAAAGAGGCAGACAATCTGATAAAAAACAACGTAGTTCTTCGAGTGATAGGAGATTTAGCAAAATTTCCAAAAGAGATCCAAGAAAATCTGAATGATGTAATGAAAAAGACTAAAGATAACACCGGGATTATATTAAACGCTGCCTTAAACTATGGCGGTAGAGATGAGATCATAAGAGCGGTAAAGAAACTAGTATCAAGCGGGGAAGAAATAGATGAGGCAAATCTAAACAGTTGTCTAGATACTTCTGGTCTTCCGGATCCAGAAATAATAATAAGGACAGGCGGGGCGAACAGAATAAGCAATTTTCTTATTTGGCAGTCAAGCTACTCAGAATTTTTCTTTACCAAGACTCTGTGGCCAGATTTCGGGGAGAATGAAATGGAGGATATTCTTGAAGAATTCAGCCGGAGGAAAAGGAATTTTGGCGCATAGAATTGGCTCATAGCTATTAGCCGTTAGCGGTTAGGATAGAAAAACCTGATAGCTAACAGCTAACAGCTAACAGCTAATATTATGTTAACACTTTTTTCATTCATCATTGTTTTCGGAATCTTGGTATTTGCCCACGAGCTGGGTCATTTTCTTGCTGCTCGAAAACTCGGTGTCAGAGTCGAGGAGTTTGGTTTCGGATTTCCACCTCGAATCTGGAGTAAGGAAAAAAGAGAAACTCTTTATTCTGTGAATCTTATCCCTCTTGGCGGATTTGTAAAATTGTATGGGGAACAGGGGGAAGATGAGAAAAACCTAGAGAGTTATTCTGCAAAAACCAAATTACAAAAGGCTCTTATCCTTGTGTCAGGAGTCACGATGAATTTTCTTCTTACGGCGTTTATCTTGACCATTATCTACTCGATAGGTTTCCAAACATTTATCTTGGGTATGGAAAATCACAAGGGGGTTATAAATACTCAAGAAGTTGTCATAGAAAAAGTTGAAGAAAAAACACCGGCAGCAGAAGTATTGAGACAAGGAGATATAGTAAAAAAAGTAGACAATGAACCGATATTTCTCGATTCTGATATCTTTGTTAAAATTAACGAAAAAACAAAGCAATCCCCCGAACAACCGGTTACGATAACGATAGTGAGGGACGGAAAAGAAGAAAGCAAAATTTTAAAAACCTACGAAATAGAGGCAGAAGTAAAAGGTCAGAAAATGAAGGTGAGACGGATCGGTGTCGGTCTTGAAACAAGGGGCGGTATCAGAGTACCCGTGTATTTTGCTCCATTTGTCGCGATATCCGAAACGGCTCGTTTAGCAGGTCTTACTTTGCTAGGGATATTATCCTTCTTCGGCCAAATCGCAACAAGGCTTACGATCAGTGAAAATGTAGTCGGTCCGGCGAAAATCGTCACTATGGTTGGAGGAGCAGCGGAAGCGGGTATAATGCCGCTTATGCAATTTATGGCTATTTTAAGCATAAGTCTTGCGGTTATCAACATTATGCCGATACCGGCTCTCGATGGCGGCCATTTGCTCATTATCTTAGTTGAAAAGATACGTCGGAAAGATCTTTCTCATGATGCTAAAAATATGGTACAATTTGTGGGATTTGGCGCGCTTCTTCTTTTGATGGTCCTTATCACTTTTAGAGATTTAGCGGGAGTAAGCGTTTTGGAGTATATAAAGAGAGTATTTTAGTAATCCTACGAATTTACGAATTTCACTAATGTACGAATACAGTCTAGATTATTTGCTTGGTATTTGTATATTCGCAAAGATTAGTATATTAGTAGGAGATATATGAAACTATCAAAACTATTTGGAAAAACAACAAAAGAAATAAGCGATGAAGCGGAAAGCGCAAATCATCGACTCTTGATACAAGGCGGCTTTGTGGATCAGCTAATGGCCGGCGTTTATACTTATTTGCCGTTGGGATATAGAGTACTAAAAAAAGTGGAGAATATCGTTCGTGAAGAAATGGTACTTGCCGGCGGGCAAGAGATACTGATGCCGGCTTTGCAACCGGCTGAGAACTGGAAGCAGACGGGCAGGTGGGAAATGATGGACGATCTTTTTCGATTTACTAGTTATTATACAAAAAAAGAGTTTGCCCTGGGTCCGACACATGAGGAAGTTCTCTCTCCTTTGGCAAAGAAATTCAACAGTTCCTATAAAGATTTTCCCTATGCGGTTTTTCAAATCCAGACAAAATTTAGGGATGAAAAAAGAGCAAAATCCGGGATACTTCGCGGGAGAGAATTTTTGATGAAGGATTACTACTCTTTTCACTCGGATGAAGAAGATCTTGATAAATATTACGAAAAAATGGAGAAAGTTTACGATAAGGTTTTTGATAGACTGGGGATTGGTAAAGAAACATATTATACATACGCATCGGGCGGCACATTTGCAAAATATTCCCATGAATATCAAACAGTTACTTCAGCCGGAGAAGATATGATCTATATTTGTGATAAATGTAAAATTGCAATAAATAAGGAGATTATTACGGATCTAAAGAATGCTTGTCCGAAGTGCGGTAATAAAGATTTGCGAGAAGAAACAGCGATCGAAGTCGGGAACATCTTTAAGATAAAAGACAAATTCACAAAGCCGTTTGATTATAGATTCATAAGTAAAGACGGTAAAGAAAAGCCGGTGCTTATGGGGTGTTATGGACTAGGAATCTCACGATTAATGGGAGCGATAGTAGAGATATATAATGATGATCGAGGAATTTTGTGGCCAAAGGAAGTGGCGCCTTATGATATCCATCTTATAAGTCTAAATTCGGATGAAGAAGCGGAAAAAGTTTATAAAGGCTTGCAAGAAGAAGGATTCGATGTTTTATATGATGACCGAGATATATCTGCCGGGGAAAAGTTTTCTAATGCAGACCTTATCGGTATCCCTATTCGCCTAGTAGCAAGCAAGAAAACATTGGCGGAAAAAAGTGTGGAAGTAAAAGAAAGAGGAAAAGAGAAGACAGATATTGTCAAGATAGATAGGGTTTCTAAAGAATTATGCGATCTTCTTGATAAAAAATGACTTCAGTGTTAGACTGCAGATTGGCTGTTCTCTATTTGCCTTTAGATCCTGTTCAAAATCTCACCGAGAGAATGAGTAAGAAATATGCTTGTCGTCCGAAATCTCATAATTTCGGTTGCAAATTACCTAAATTTCCTCAGAATATCTTGATATTCTTCCCGAATTTATCTAATTTTCGCTTCGAAATTCTGGAGATTTCAGCTCGACATGAGATTTTGAACAGGCTCTTAGGGAATCCGAATAGTTATTTTCGCAATCTAACCGCTAATCACCAACAACTAATCACTCATCAATGTTCAATAAAATTTTCGGGTATTTTTCCCATGATATAGGAATAGATCTGGGGACAGCAAACACTCTTGTGTATGTAAAAGGAAAAGGGATTGTGATAAACGAACCCAGTGTTGTTGCCCTAAATACAAAGTCAAAACAAATCCTCGCCATTGGGGACGATGCCAAGAAAATGGTCGGGCGAACTCCGGCAAATATTGTAGCCTCCAGGCCGCTTGTTGACGGCGTTGTCTCTGACTTCGAAGTAACCGAGCAAATGCTCAAATACTTTATTGAAAAAGTTCACAAAGAAACATTCTCGATATTCCCTCGTCCCAGAGTTGTTATTGGTATTCCATCCGGTGTCACAGAGGTAGAAAGAAGAGCGGTAGAAGATGCGGCGACGAATGCCGGCGCTAGACAAGCATTTCTTATCGAAGAACCGATGGCAGCAGCTATCGGCGCTAGAATGCCAGTGCAGGAAGCAGCAGGAAGCATGATAGTCGACATCGGCGGAGGGACGACCGAAGTAGCGGTCATTTCATTAGGTGGCATAGTAGCTTCGAGATCTCTTCGGATAGCCGGCGATGAGCTAAATGAAGACATTATCCAGTTTGCCAGAGACGAATACAACCTTCTTTTAGGTGAAAGGACAGCTGAAGATATAAAAATAGCCATCGGATCAGCATATCATCTAGAGGAAAAGCTCGAAGCGGTGATGAGAGGAAGAGACTTGGTAACGGGACTTCCAAAGGCTATAACCATAGACTCTGATCAGATCAGGCAGGCGCTTGCCAAATCTGTGGGAGCGATCGTTGATTCTGTAAAGATGACCGTAGAAGAAACACCGCCGGAGCTTATAGCTGATATCATGGACAAAGGCATTTTTCTTGCTGGAGGAGGAGCACTTCTTAGGGGGCTCGACAAGATGCTTACGCTTTCCACGAAGATGCCCGTTCACATAGCAGACGATCCTTTGACCAGCGTGGTTAGAGGTTGCGGACTGGTTCTTGAGGATATAGATTCTCTAAAAGAGGTTCTGGTCGCTACTCAATACGAAAAGGCGCCGAGATAGGGATTAGGGCTTTAGGTCATAGGTCACGGGTATTAGGTCATAGGGATTAGGCTCTTAAGGCAATCAACAGTAAACTACAAACCAATCTTATGGAAAAACCTCGATTTTTTATATTAACTTTCATAGTTCTCTTACTTTTAATTATTCTCCATAATTTTGGATTTTTAAAAATATCCGAAAGATTTATTATGGGCATTTTTTCACCGGTTGGGAATGTTTTAAACATTTCGACAAACTCTGGTAAAGGAATTTTTAGCAGTATAGGGGAACTAAAAAATTTAGAAAAGGAAAATAAAGATTTAAGGGAAAAACTAAACAAATCCGAGGCAGAGATCGTAAGTCTTCAGGAAGCGAAAGCGGAAAATGATTCATTGAGAAAAGAGCTGGCCTTTAAACAAAGTACCGATCTCCAGCTAACATCGGCAAATGTTGTCATGTATGATACGAAAAGCGTAAAGCAAACTATAGTTATCGATAAGGGCGAAAGAGACGGCTTAAAAAGCGGGATGATCCTCTTGAGCGAAGGATTTCTCGTCGGTAAAATATATGAAACAAAGGCCGATATATCAAAAGCCTATCTCATAACCGACATATCTTCGGCCATACCAGCTTACGTGCAAAACTCTACAGCTACAGGTTCAGTGAAGGGAAAACTGGGCTACGGGATGTCGCTGGAAATGATCCCCCAAGGGGATGTTTTAAAGCAGGGGCAATTGGTTATAACCTCTGGCTTGGGGGGAGACTATCCGAAGGGGCTCATCATCGGTAAGATTGACAGTGTGGACCAAGGGAATAACTCTACTTTTCAATCGGCGTCTATACGACCGGAGATAAACTTCAAATTTCTTGAAAGAGTGATGGTTGTTATCAGATGAGACCGTTAAAAAAGTCCCTAAATCCGTCATTCTGGCGACGGCTAGGAGTCCAGAATCAAATGTCTGAGAGAGAAAAATGATTCTGGACAAGCCAGAATGACACTAGAAAAAAGTTTTTTAACTGTCTCATCAAATAGAAGTTGAAAAGTTTAAGGAATTTATTGCTTAATGATTGAAATCAATAACTATATTCTTTTTTTCTAACCGCTAATTACTAATAACTAATTACCAATAACTAACACCATGTCCTTTATTTATTCATTTATACTGCTTATAATCGCCTTTTTTATCCAGGTCAGCGTACTTGGAAACATCAGGCTGTTTGGGATAGTTCCCGATATCATGCTTGTACTTGTCATATATTTTTCATTTTTTCGAAATATAAAGGATACAATTTTTTATGCTTTGTTTTTTGGATTTCTATTTGATCTTTTTTTCGGTTCCTTCTTTGGGTTTTACACTGTCCTTTTTTTTATAGCCTCTTGGGTATCGAGCGCGTTTTCAAAAGACATGAAGTCCGTTTCGCTCCCGAGGATATTGGCAGTAATAGGCCTTTTAACATTTATCCAGTCTGTTTTCATAGGCGTTTCTATGTACTTTAGTGAAATTTCCCTTACAAGTATTGTACTTCTCTATTTATTCTTACAGATCGGAGTAAACATAGGTTTGGGAGCTTTGATATTTAGTCCGATAAGAAGATTTTTTGAGATATTAAATAAACAGGACAGTTTCTCGAAACAAAAATTTAAAATATGAAAAAAAACGTTTTTAAAAATATTTTTCCTATGGAGGGCGGCGATCGGAAGGTTAGGCACGAATCTTCAGAATCAGAATCGTGGCTTTACCATATACTTCCTGCCGACGAGGAAGTCCCCCAATCAGAGGAGGATAAAAGCAAAAAGCCCTTTTTTATCTTTTCCCTACTAGTAACTTTTGTTTTTTTATTGCTCTGGGGCAAACTTTATTATCTGCAGATAATGGTGGGGGGTCAGCAGTATCAGCTAGCCGAGGGAAACCGAGTCAGATCTATCGTGGTTAGGGCTCCGAGAGGGATCGTATATGATAAAAATGGAACCCCGCTGGTTAAAAATGTGCCGAACTTCGAGGTGGTTGTGGTCCCAGCAGATCTGCCTGAAAAAGATGAGGACAGAAATCATATCTTAGGAGAGCTGTCGAAAGTGGTCGGCGTACCGATAGAAGAAATTGCGAAGATAATAAAAGAAAAAGGAGACTATTCTTCCCTACCGGTTATTATTTCAAAATCTATTGAAAGAGATACTGCTCTTATACTGGAGTCAAAACTGGCTGATCTGAAAGGCGTTTCCGTGCAGATAAACCCCATAAGAGAATATCTCGATTTTGGTCTCCTTTCTCATGTACTGGGTTATGCCGGTAGGATTTCTGAAGAAGAGTATAAAGGTAAAGAAGAAGTATATGATATCAACGACTATATAGGGAAAACCGGTCTTGAGTACGAGTATGAAACATATCTAAAGGGGCTTAACGGAGAAGAGAGGGAACAAGTGGATGCCTTGGGAAAGGTGATAAAAATAATGGGTCAAAAAGAACCGGAAAACGGACAAAACTTGATACTCTCCATCGATTTTGAACTGCAGAAAAAATTTACCGAATCCTTAAGAGGCTCAATGGAAAAAGCAAAGGTAAAAAAAGGCGTGGCCATAGCTCAAAATCCAAAAACAGGCGAGATATTGGCGATGGTAAATCTACCGTCTTATGACAACAATCTTTTTGCAAAAGGGATAAGCGAAGCGGATTACAAAAAACTTACAGAAGACCCAGATAAACCGCTTGTATTCCGGTCTGCCTCAGGTCAGTATCCGTCGGGATCAGTTATAAAACCGTTTATAGCAACAGGCGCATTGGAGGAAGGAATCATAAATGAAAGTACTACGGTAAACAGTACCGGAGGGATAAAGATAGGAGAGTTTGATTTTCCTGATTGGAAACCGGGCGGGCATGGAGTAACAAATGTGACAAAAGCGATAGCCCAGTCGGTGAATACTTTTTTCTACGCCATAGGAGGCGGTCATGAAAATATAAGGGGTTTGGGTGCAAGCAAGATAAAAGAATATCTTTTGAAATTTGGTTTCGGGAAAGTATCCGGCATCGATATACCCGGAGAGGCTGAAGGGAATATACCAGATAGTGAATGGAAGGAAAGGGTTAAAGGAGAACCGTGGTATCTTGGGGATACTTACCATATGGCTATCGGACAAGGAGATATTTTGGTCACTCCGCTTCAGATGTTAAATGCGACATCCGCAATCGCAAACGGAGGAACGCTTTTTAAACCGAGGATAGTGGATAAAATAATGGATATGAAGGGAGAAACGAAAAAAGAATTCGAAAGCGATATATTGGCCAAAGACTTTATCAAAAAAGAAAATGTCGATATCATAAAAAGAGGGATGAGAGAGACGATTGTAAGCGGTTCAGGAAGATCGCTAAACGATCTTCCGGTCGAAGTAGCGGGAAAAACGGGAACAGCGCAGTTTTCAAACGATCTAACAAGAAAACATGCGTGGTTTGAGGCATTTGCGCCGTACAATGATCCCAATATTTCAATTATTGTTTTGCTTGAAGAGGGCGGTGGCGGAGACGAATTTGCAGCTCCCGTTGCAAAAGAAGTTTTGAAGTGGTATTTCTCTAGATAAATAACAAATAACAAAAATCAAATCTCAAATAAATCCCAAATTCGAATTTCCAAAATTGTATTTTAATGATTATTTGTCATTTGGGGCGTAATTGCGTTTTTTATGTGGCTAGAACAGCCATTTTTTGTTAATATATAGGCAATAAGTCACTAATTTTTAATTGAAAAGATAAAAA
>PFMH01000025.1 GCA_002785325.1 bacterium (Candidatus Howlettbacteria) CG_4_10_14_0_8_um_filter_40_9
AGGGAAAAATTATGTCAAATCTTGAACAGGGCACTGTACTAAGGCAGTTTGGTTTATCGCTTCATGAAGGAGAGAGATATGCGAATGTTTCTTCCCTGTTTGGAAATAATCTTGCAGAACTTGAGGTAAGACGTAATTTAATTGCATATGAACGGGAGTTCTTACAAGATGAGGCGCTGTCCTCTCCACATATTTATCATCATCTCCGCAGCAGCCTATACTCTTCCCCCCATGAACACGATCTATTCAAAATCACCTCTCAAATTGATCCAAGAGAAAGAACCGGGGAAACACTAAGTGGATTTAAAATATTTGAATCTCAAATAATTAATTCATCGCCTAATCAGGTTGCTATTTGGTACTCACCCGATGGTCCTTCAGGATTTGAGGGAGTTAACTTTGACTCCGGAAGACTGTATCTAAGTATTCGAGGGTCTGACGACTCGTCAAAACATTTTGATATTAAAGTTCAACCCAATTTCCCTATTCTACCCCTCCTTGGAACCATACAAGAACGCGCTGAAGGGGGTAGAGCTCGATTTGATAGCTCTGAGGTTGGAAAAAGATATTTTCTTACCCATCCGATTCAAACTGGGCTAGATCAGAAAGCATTTTTGTCTTGGCTTGAACAATATTCACTCTCTGAAACGGTCCCAATTTATACCTCTCGCAGAGACTCAAAGAACCCAGATATTAGATCTCTGCACTCTATTGTTCAAGAGCTGCAATCAGCGATTAATCAGAGGAGACAATTTGACACTACCGCAGAACAGGCCACTGATATGCATATTGATCCGGAGAAGGAAAGTAATTTGCTTAAGCGATATATGGCGGTAATTCAAACATACGTAAATCAAAGTGAAAATGGGCAAGTAATCTTATACGGTTGTTCAACCACATCGACCGTTGATCAAGCAGACATTGTGGCAATAACTGCCGGTCATTCGCTCGATGCGCTCATGTCTTTATATAGTACCGATCATCGATTGGGTACCAACTTTGGGTTTCAACAACTGGGGATCAAAACTCCATCGCTCTATTTTCCCTGTCCAAAATGCGGCACGGCTATTCCATCCGGTGAGGGAAGAACCCAATGCCCTAATACCTCTTGTGGGGTTACGAAATAACAGGTGGCTAAAGAAAAGGGGCTCCCCGTTTGTGCCTAATATTTGTTATTATGAAATATGTCTCC
>PFMH01000118.1 GCA_002785325.1 bacterium (Candidatus Howlettbacteria) CG_4_10_14_0_8_um_filter_40_9
GCTCTGCAAATTTAGCCTCCATTGTAGGATTTCCCCGCGTTAATCTTTTGATTGTCAGATCTTCGGCCCTGTTATTAGCAAGACGAAGATTATTTTCAGAAGACAGTAGGGCATCTTTGGTTTTTTGGAGATGGTTGATGGTTTTGTCTATTTCTTCGATAGCGGTTTTAAACTTACGGCTGGCATGATCGTAATTTTTAGCAAAACCCTCTTTAAACTTATTCATATTATCCTCAAAGTTGGTGATATCAATATTCTGACTTTTGATTAAAGCAAGTTCTGTTTTATATTTTAGAGAGTTCATGGCGGCATTTCGCAATAAGGTTATTATGGGAATAAAAAATTGTGGACGAACAATGTACATCTTAGGATATTTGTGAGAAACATCGATAATACCAGTGTTATATAACTCATTTCCAGCTTCCAGAAGCGTCACAAGTACTGCGTACTCACACTTTTTCTCTACACGATCTTTGTCAAGCTCGCGTAAAAAATCTTCATTTCTTTTCTTTGTAGCGGTTTCATCACCCTCATTTTTCATTTCAAACATAATTGAGATAATTTCATTGCCAGCCTCATCGATTTCTTTATAAATATAATCACCCTTACTGCCAGTTTTTGTATCGTTGTCTTTTTCAAAATATGCATTTTGGAAGCCAGTTGCGCGAAGCTTGTTAAACTCGGTCTCGCAATGTTGTTCGAGTGTTTCGCCTACCATTTTTGTTGAAAGTTTGACTTTCATATCTTTACGAAGAGCAATTTCCTCATCTTTCATCTTGATGATGTCATCCTTCGTCTTGAGATCAGTGGCATATTTTTCTTTTAACGATGTCTCAAGCAACTGTTTCTCAGTATCTTTACTTTTCAGCTCACCGGCAAGTTCGTCACGCTCTTTCTCGATTTTATTGACTGCCTCGGTAACGGCAAGTTTTTTTTCAAGCTCTGCGTTATTGATTTTGGATTTTATTTCGGCTAGTTCAGCATCCTTCTTTGCAAGATCTGCTCGCAGTGTATTTTTAATATCAGCCTCGGCGAGCTTGACGGCATTGGCTTTTTCTCTTTCTGCTATTTCTAACCGCTCTTGCAATTCTTCTTCAAATTTATGATCGCGAACTTGTTTAAGGATATCAGCAAAACCAGCCTCATCGACTTTAAAAACTTTTTTACAATTTGGACATATAATATCTTGCATATTGATTATTTAATTTTGTTATAATTTTCCACCTGAAATATCAAAGA
>PFMH01000026.1:0-350 GCA_002785325.1 bacterium (Candidatus Howlettbacteria) CG_4_10_14_0_8_um_filter_40_9
TGTCATCAGGTCTTACAGTGATAGGGTCGGTTATCATCCCAGCTTCGTATTTTTTTACTTTATTAACTTCGTAGGCCTGGCGCTCTATCTCCATGTTCTTATGTATTATCCCTATGCCCCCCACCTGAGCCATCGCCCTTGCAGTACGTGATCCCGTTACTGTATCCATCGCGGCGCTGACCAGCGGTATGTTAAGGGTTATATTCCTTGTTATGCGTGTTTTTACCTCGACCTCATTGGGCAGGATGGAGGACGCCTCAGGCTGTATAAGCACGTCATCGAACGTTAAGCCTTCTTTAATTCTCTCCATGATCTACCTCCAATATATAATTACTTATTATGTTCTTTTG
>PFMH01000026.1:377-4873 GCA_002785325.1 bacterium (Candidatus Howlettbacteria) CG_4_10_14_0_8_um_filter_40_9
CCTCCATATAAGAAGGAGCTTTGACCGGAATTGCTGCTACCTTACTGGCTGCTTCTATCTTTTCAGCATCCAAATCAAAAGGAGGAGTCCCATGAAAACGACCCGGATTTTCCTCGGCTGGAACATACCCCTTGCCTTTCTTAGTCCGTACGTGCACCAATACAGGACCGCCGATCTTTTTTGCAAATCGAATATTTCGCTCAACCTCCAGAATGTTATGTCCGTCTATGGGTCCTACATATCTAAACCCAAGTTCTTCAAAAAATTTTCCCGGAACTAACAAGTTTTTCAATGCTTCCTCAGCGCTTTCCCCTAGATTGTTTATGAGAGTGCCAACCGTTGGGATCTTCGACATTTTCGATCTTAGATCATTTTTTACCTTGTTTAATCCCTCATCGTTTCTGATCCGATTCAGATGAACGGACAAAGCGCCAACGTTTTTATCGATAGACATCTCATTGTCATTTAGTACTACGATCAGATTTGTTTTTAAGTGCCCCGCTTGGTTCAACCCTTCATATGCCAGACCTCCGCTTAAGGAACCGTCGCCTACCACAGCAACTATCGTTCTATCTTCTCCCCTCAAATCTCTCGCCTTGGCCAGTCCCAAAGCGGTGCTTATAGACGTGCTGGCGTGTCCGACATTCGCCACATCATACTCGCTTTCTTCGCGGCGAGGAAAACCGCTAATTCCCCTGTAGCTTCTGAGGGTAGGAAAATCGTCTTTTCTTCCGGTAATTATCTTATGCGTATAACATTGATGTCCTACATCCCAAACAATCTTATCATTTGGACAGTCGAGAGCTAGATGCACGCCCAAAGTCAGCTCTACGACACCCAAACTCGGCGCCAGATGTCCTCCCCTTTTTGAAACAACGGAGATAATCTCCTCCCTAATTTCCTCGCAAAGTTGGTCAAGTTCATTACTTTTAAGCTTTTTTATATCGGACGGTTTTTCAATACTTTTAAGTATTTTCATACCAATTATTATAGCATAACGAAAAAATATATAGTAAAAGTAAACCGTTATTCTCCCCGACAATAGCGGAAAAATTGTGATGCACTTTACGAGCGTAATATCTCAAAATAATGTTGTTTGAGCCTTATAGGCGAGTTCATTTTTTGAGAATGAAGCGAGTAATTAGTACCAATCCAATTTTGTAGCGTAGTCGGCAGTTTTTGCTCTACTTTTTGCTGCCAAAAAGTGGAAAGAAATGTTGATTCTAGACCCGCCTGCGCTAAAAGCTACGGAACGGACATGCAAGTCAGAATGACAAAAAGAGAGTATGCTTCAGATAGACTCATTCATCGTTCTCTAAAAATTGATGCTTTGCTTCGACTCTATAAACGGTATCCTTTATTTTCTTGGCATCTGGTATTTTCCCTGAACTAATCAGTTCATTATCCACTATGACGGATGGGGACCTAAAGCCTTTTTTTAGAAACGATTCCCAAAAGTAAAATCCCCAAGGCTTCACGATGATCTCAACCTTCTTCCCTAGATTTATTTCTTCTATGGCCTTGACCAAGCTATAAAGAGCTTTGTGATACTCCATAAACTCCCCTCTTGAAAGCGCCGTGTACCTAAAAAATATACTCCTCTTTTTGTCGCCAAATATAATAGTCCTTCGAGAGAAAGGAGTGTAGTATTTTATTCTTATTCTTCTTCTTTTGTATCTCATAAATTAAGAGCTTATCCAAGACCTCGCCGTAAGAATATAACAGTAACCAAGCTTGTTACCTCGACATGAGATCCAGAACAAGCACTTAAACAAAAATCTCGCACCCAAACATCTAAAGTCTAAAGTTTCCGGAAAAGACGTTGAGCGCGAGATTATTGATTGGCCTCCATTATTCTTCGTCTTCCTCATCTGCGTCTTCATCCTTTTTCATCTCCATCTCTCCTTCTCCTGTCTCGGCGCCTTCCTTCATCTCCATCTCTTCCTCTTCTACCATCTCGAGTTCTACACCATGGTGGTTTGGGCACATCCCTGCCATATCTTGCTCATAGTCTCCATAGGGGCATTTGTACTTTGTCATAATTCACCTCCTTTCTGTTGTGTGCTTGATTTGCACAGATTTTAGTATTCAAAAAACAGATTATAAGAGACCTCATGAGCCCTCTTTAACTTAATCTATTCTAGAATGAGATCATACAAAAATACTCTCAATTCTTTACAAAATTGAGAGTCAAAGAGCTAATATTTTTATGATAAGTCCTAGTTTTCTTTTTTATTTGTCTCGCTGTAAAAGATTTTTAAAAGTTCCGAAAATGTGAGCCTAATACTTTCCTCATTTTTCCACCAACCCAGCTTTCGCCATGTAGAGTCTTTTGCGGACCAGTTTGAGATCTTTGTGCCACCGCCAAGATAGTATCTAAAATGTATATAAGTTCTTCTCTGGTGGTATGGAGAGGTAGAAAGGATTATCGATTTTGCACCGGTCTCTTTAATAATCCTGGCTGAAAATTCAGCATTTTGAAGAGTGTCTTTGGAATCTTCTTCTATAAGAATATTGCCGTTTGGCACTCCGTCCCTCATCGCTATTCGTTTCATCGAAAGCGCATTTGAGACATCCCCCTCAGCAGCAGCGCCTGAAAAAAGTATCTTCGGGGCATATCCTGATTCGTAAAGCCACACTCCCTCTTTTACTCTCGCCGCCGTTTCCCCTCCGCTCACAACAACGATCAGATCAGCCTTTTGAAGCTCGTCTTGGGGGGACAGATATATACCTATAACTATTGGAGTAGCTACTGCGATAATTATAGAAATGATAATGGCAATAAATAATTTCTTCATTACGAATTTTCCTACTAATTTACATATCTCGCGAATCTACGAATACAGTTAAGGTTGCTTAGTCGATATTCGTACATTCGTAACATTCGTAGATTCGTAGGATCTATTTGTAAATTCGTTGCCTAATCGGTAAAGTTTTGTGTAAACATTTTACCATACGCTCCCCCATCAATCACTCCTATACCAACCTTATTAAAATCCGGAGAAAGTATATTGGCTCGGTGCCCCGGACTATTCATAAGACCGACGTGCGCCTTATCCACGTCAGGAGCCAATGCCAGATTTTCTCCTGCCGCCAGGAACTTTACCCCCCCAGCCTCCATCCTATCAAACGGCGAAAGCCCGTCTGGATTTTCGTGAGCAAAGTAGCCTCTTACAAACATATCAACTGAGTGTTTTCTAGCCACAGCCACTATTTTTTCATCCATTACCAATGTCCCAAGCCCGGCTTTTACTCTCTCCTTGTTTACAAGTTCAAGCATCTCTACCTCTGATATCTCATCAACATTGACGTCCGTAACTGTAAACCCAAGATCAATCGTTTCGTTACTTTCCGGCTTTATGGTGACAAATTCTGTTGCTTCTTTGAAAGCTCCCCCAAATATTTTATCCAAGTTAGTATTCAAAAAAGAAACGTTTTTCGCAAGAGGTTTTCCGATTTTAGAGTTATTCACTGCGTCTTTTAAACCGCTTTGAAATGGTACGGTTGCTATCGTCACAGCAAATAGCGAAATGATGAAGAGCCCTTTTGTTGCCGACGGCAAGATGCCCCCGTATTTATTTATTTTAGAATTTCTTATTTTTTCAGGAATCTTTGGATATATAAGCTGGACTACAATATAGAAGAGCACCTCTGCTACAGTCCAGGTGATAAAAAACCCTATTATCAAGGAAAAGCTTTCTCTTATACCAAAGCTTCTTTGTATGTATGAAGACACCGATATATAGCTAACTAAGGCAATAAAAAAAGACGCGATAAGCGCTGTCATATCAAAGAGAACTCTCAAAAAACCATATCTATATCCCGTATAGCCATAGAAACAAACAACCAATATTATAAAAAGATCGACATACTTCATACACTTATTTTACAACAACCGTCCCATTCTGTCATTCTCGCGAAGTCGCATCTCAATACGACGAAGGCGGGAATCTAGGACGTCTCGGGGATTCTGGACTCGGCGTTATCACACAGTCGCCAGAATGACACATCACTTGCTACTTTGGATGTTGAAAATTGCCTGCCCGTCCGAAGCTTTAGCGCAGGCGGGTTATTTGGAATTTTTAGTTCTATAGTCTTCTATCGCCTTCTTTAGTGCCGTCGCCGCAAGATTTGAGCAATGCATCTTTACCGGTGGGAGTCCGCCGAGAGATTCGGCTACTTCTTTGTTTGATATCTTTTCCGCCTCTTCTAGAGTTTTGCCTTTCGCGAGTTCTGTTGTTATGGATGAGGTTGCTATCGCTGCTCCGCAACCGAATGTTTGGAATTTAATATCGCTTATATAGTCTTCCGTCTTCGGACTACTGTCTACCGTAGCCTGTAGCCTGTCGTCTGTAGACCGTTTTTTTACCTTAATAGTTATTTTCATGATATCCCCGCAAACAGGATTGCCCACTTCTCCGACTCCGTCAGGATTTTTTATCTCCCCGACATTCTTCGGATTCCTAAAATGTTCTATAACTTTATCGCTGTATAAT
>PFMH01000026.1:4886-5527 GCA_002785325.1 bacterium (Candidatus Howlettbacteria) CG_4_10_14_0_8_um_filter_40_9
TCCAGCTTCATGGCCTCGTCCAATGTTTTTCCCATAACTAAATCAGTGACAACGCTACTGGTGCTGATGGCGGCAACGCATCCGAATGTCTCAAATTTTATATTTTTAATTATCTCCTCTTTCTTCTTGTTTTTTCCAATTTTAATATAAAGATACATTACGTCTCCGCAGACGATATTTCCGACTTTGCCGATCCCGTCGGGATTTTTTATCTTCCCGCAATTATGCGGGTTTTGAAAATGATTGATGACTTTTTTGCTGTAGATACTCATTTTTTAAATGGAGAAATCTCTCTTAATTTTTTTATAATTTCCGGCAAAACTTTTAAGACATATTTGACATCTTTTTCTTTCGTCCATCTTCCCAGCGTCAATCGTAATGAACCATGGGCTTGTTCCGGCTTTAATCCAAGAGCCAAAAGGACATGGCTGGCTGTTAATTGGGCAGAAGAGCAGGCTGAACCGGTGGATGCGGCTATACAGGAGAAGTCAAGCTGGAAAACCAAAGACTCTCCTTCCACAAATTTAAACCAAAAATTAGCATTATTAGGAAGCCTTTTTTCGGGATGGCCATTCAAAAGAGCATCGGGAATATTTTTTAAAACCCCGCCGATAAGTTCATTTCTTAGTTTACTTATTCTT
>PFMH01000026.1:5574-6036 GCA_002785325.1 bacterium (Candidatus Howlettbacteria) CG_4_10_14_0_8_um_filter_40_9
AAAGCCAACTATTGCCGGCAAATTGATCGTTGATGGCCTTAAACCGAATTCGTGTCCGCCACCATGCAACATAGGTTCAATTTTTACTCCTTTTCTGATAAATAAGCAAGCTGCTCCTTTCGGGCCATACATTTTCTGGGAAGAGCCGGTCAACAGATCTATATTCATTTTCTTTACATCAATGGGGATTTTTCCGAGAGATTGAGCTGCATCCGTATGAAAAAGGACTCCTTTTTCATGGCAGATTTTTCCAATTTCTTCAATCGGTTCTACGGTCCCTATTTCGTTATTAGCATGCATTATTGAAACCAGAATTGTCTCTTTTTTGATTTCTTTCTCCAGTTCGGTTAAATCAATTAACCCGTATTTATCAACTTTCAACTTAGTTATTTCAAAACCCTGCTTCCCAAGCCATTCTGCGCTTTCTAAAACACAATGGTGCTCAATAGCTGATATTATAAT
>PFMH01000102.1 GCA_002785325.1 bacterium (Candidatus Howlettbacteria) CG_4_10_14_0_8_um_filter_40_9
CAAATACAGAGAAGGCTCGATGAAGTTTCCCCTGCTTATGAACTTCTATCTTTTCTTCTTTACCAATCTCCTTATCATTTCTGTCGACCAATATGATTTCTTCCACTATACTTCTCTTTTTATAATATAATTTGCAAGATCCGAAAGAAGCTCATTCCATTTATTTTGAGGAAGATTTTTTAAAGCTTCTTTTGATTTCTCTATAAATTCTTCCCCCATCTTTTCTGCCCTCGCTCTTGCTCTCGATTTTTCTATAAGTACCGTTGTTCTTTCAACCTCTTTTTTACCGATAATTTCCATATTTAAGATATCTTCTATCTCTCTTTTATCAGATCCTTTTAGCTCTTCTAGAGCAAGAAGGATAACGATGTTACTGACCTTCTTTTCCTTTATGTCCTTGCCAACCTCTTTACCAAAAGTTTTTTCATCTCCGAAGACATCTAAAAGATCATCTTTTATCTGAAAAGCTAGTCCAAAATTTAGCCCAAAATCATTAAGATGCTTCGAGTCTATCTCAAGAATATCCGCGCACACTCCTCCAACTACGCAACATGAACTAAACAAAGAAGCAGTTTTGCCACCGATCATATCAACATATTCATCAGTAGTAACTTTAGAGAATCTATTTTCAACAACATATAATTCTTCTTTTCGGCCGGATTTTTCATAAAAAACATCCAATATTTGACCATCAGTAATCCTTTTTAGTGTCTTCGTTAATATTTCTAGAAGTTTTACGCTGTTTTTCGTTTTAGTTAAAGATTGAAATGCAGCGGAAACATAGTAAACCCCAAAAAGATCAGCTATAGATGTCCCATATTTCTTCCAAACGGTAGGTCTATTCCGTCTAAATTCGCTATGGTCGATAATGTCATCGACTATGAGCGTGTAGTTGTGAATTATCTCCAAGCCCGCGGCCGGATAAATAACATCTTCTATTTTCCCACCCATAAGCTGACAGGTGATCATAGCTAAAACCGGGCGAAGTCTCTTCCCTCCTGACGCAATCTGTAAAAGAATTGCCTCTTTATGACGCGGGTCAACCGAATCCAGAAGCAACTCCTCTATCACCGGTTCAACCAATTTCACATGTTCTTCAAATATAACTTTTAATTTTTCTTTTGTTTTCACAGAAATATTTTAACACCAAAAAAACTTTATTGGAACGATAAATAATCTAGCACTCATTAGGGCAGTGGTACTTATATTGCCGATCAGAATCGGCTGTCAATAATTGATATTCTTCCTATCCCGACTATCGGTGAGCAAAGAGAGGATAAAGATGAGCGAACGTATGAAAAGATGACTCCGGGTTTCACGCTTGTTGCCATTTTTCATACTTGAGTGAATCAAAATCCGACCACTTCGCTCATCCGTTTTGTCGGCGCTTTTTCCTCCAGTTTTTGGCGTCAAAAAGTGGAAAAAAACAATGATTCTGGACAAGCCAGAATGACCAACAAAATGTTTAAAACAGTCTATCAAGAGGAACAAATCAACCTAGACTTCATATAAAAAAACTTTTCTTTTTCCGTCTATGTCAATCATTTTTTTAGGAGTAAGCCCATCTATAGGGAAAACGTAAGTAATAACTTTTGTGCCTTTTTTTAGAGTTTTATATAATCGTTCCTCAAACATCATTGTAAAATCCTGAGTTAGATAGAAATAAACGATATCCGCGTCGCTTATATCCGCCTCGAACATATCTTTTTTTTCGGCTCGGCAATTTTTTAAGCCCCTGATCCTTACTTTCAGGTTTGTAAGCGCTACATAAAAAGCCGACAACTCAAAACCGGTACATCGAAGACCTTTTTTGGCAAACTCGATCAGCATCCGACCGTCGCCAGATCCGAGATCATAGAGTATATCCCCTTCTCTAGCGCCAGCTATTTCGGTGACCCTTTTCATGTCGGCTTTTTTTATCGGTACAAAGGGAAGTTTCCGAAAAGCGTTTCTTATATAGACCAGAAAATAGAAAAAATACAAAAAAGTAATTAGGATTACGAAAATAGAAAGTGAGGTATATAGAATTTCCATAAGATAATTCATTTAAATTAGAAAATATGTTTTATTGCGTCATTCTGGCTTGCCCAGAATCATAATATCGACTAGAGATTTAGATTCTGGACTCCTAGCTGTCGCCAGAATGACGATCTTAGGGACTCTTTAACATTATTGAACCATACTTTTATTTCCCAAAAAGCTGCACCCTCAATTCATCCTTGTCCGCATAAAGTTTATAGCCGCTTTTTTTCTCTATCTCCCCCTTATTTTCCAGCGAATTTTTAAATATTTTTAATATTTCTTCAGTCTCATCGTCCCCAGCGATCCGATTCGCCGATATCTTTCCGCACTTTTCACACTCGTGGATCAGCATTATCTCTCCGTCTTTTTTAGCAGTAAAACCGATTGGCTTCATAGAACCGCCGCATTTTGAAAGCCTATCCCCTATCCTTTCGTCGACATGCTTTGACCAAAAACAAAAAGGGCAATGGTTACGGTTTTTCGTTCCGTAAGATTCATAAGGGATCTCCCTATCGCATTTACAACATTTGAAATTTTTTTCCATATCTGGAACCAATTATACTAAAATATATGGATTTAAGATAATGCATAAAAATTTGCATTAACAAGGCGCTTATAGTAACTTATATATATGGAAAAAGATAAAATAAAAATTCTTTTAGCCGAGGATGACCTCCAGCTTATCGATATGTACAAGAAAAAATTTGAGCTTGAAGGATTTGACGTCCTTCTCGCTGAAGACGGCCGAAAAGCTTTGGAGATTCTAAAAACAGAAACTCCTGATATTGCTCTTCTCGATATCATGATGCCGGAAGTAAACGGTATCGAGGTTTTGAAAGAAATCAGGGAAAATCCCGAGACAAAAGAACTTCTGGCGGTGATGTTGACGAACTTGAGCAACGAGTCCACCGCCGAAGAGATCTACAAATACGGCGCAACCGACTACATCGTAAAATCCGAAATGACTCCGATGCAAGTCGCCGACAAAGTAAAGGAACTTTTGAAAATATATAAAAAATAATCTTGATCGACTAATTCTTTTCAATAACTAATCAAACTGGAGGGTAAAATGTCACAAAATATGAAATCGTTTTTAGTAGCGCTGCCGCTAACACTTTTAGTTGTTGTCGGAGGGTTTTTTGCATACTCGGGATATGGATATTCAAAACTAAAAGACACCACGAGGGAAGTGGCAGGCGAAGGCAACGAGATAAAGATAGGGACGCCGTCAGAAATAGTCGGCTTTTATCCGGACATAGAAGATGATGAGATTACCTCAAACATTAATTCAATATTTCTAGAAGGGCTTGTCAGATTTGATAAAAATTTCAGAATAGAACCCCTCCTCGCTGAAAGCTGGAACAACCCCGATGACAAGACTTGGAAGATCTACCTCAAAAAAAATGTAAATTTCAGCGATGGGTCCGCTTTAAAGGCGAGTGATATAAAATTTACTTTCGACTATTTGAAAGAAAAAGAGTATCCGATGTCCGATTATATTTCCGCGGTAGAAGAAGTCAAAGTCGTAGACGACTATACGGTTGATATAAAAACCAAAGAACCCTACCCGATACTCATGAATAAACTTACAAATATCTTCATCCTTTCCGAAAAAAACGTCACTGAAAATGGCATCGAAAAACCTATCGGGACCGGCCCATACCGATATGTCGAATGGGTTAAGGGAGATCATCTAACAGTAGAGAGAAATGAAAAATACCATGGTAAGAAACCTATGATCAAAAAAGTTACCTTTCTCCCAATAGAAAAAGAGCCAGAACTGGCGGAAAAGATAAAAAAAGGTGAGATAGACATTGCCTCTTTATCATCAAACGAGGTAATCGATAAGCTAAAAGAAAATAACAAAATTGTCATAAGTACTCAAAACGATTATGGAGTAACTTTTCTTATGCCAAATTATGACACAGGTAGCGCCGGCACAGATCAGGTAACAAACCCGCTTCTGAACAAAAAGATAAGGAAAGCGCTATATTATGGGATTGATATCGACAATTTTATAGCTGCAACGACTGAAGGCACCGCATCTCCTGCGGGTCAACTCACAACGTCGGCGATCTTTGGATATAACTCTGCAATAAAAAGATATCCGTACGACCTAGAAAAGGCTAAATTACTTTTAAAAGAAGCCGGCTATGAAAACGGACTGGAGATGACAGCCCTAGCCTTCAAAAGCAGGGAAAAAGATCTAATAAACATTACTGAGCAACTCGCTAAGCTAAATATAAAACTTAAGACAGAGTATGGGGAGTCACCAGAAGAGATGTTTGGAAAAGCCGCAGAAAAAAATTTCTCCTTTATCCTCTTAAACTGGGCGAATAGTTCAGGAGATACTTCGGATCTTGTAGACAATATACTCGCAACGGAAGGTTCGAGCAATCTGGTCGGCTATTCAAATGGGGAAATAGATGCTCTTTCAAAAAAAGCGTCCTCAACATTGGACATGAAAAAAAGAAAAGAGTACTTAGGAGAGGCGATGAAAATAACCAATGATGAAGCAGCGTTTATCCCGCTTCTAGTCCAAAAAGTCTTCTTTGTATCTTCTGAAAAACTAATTTTCGAACCAAGAGCAGACTCGATGATCAAGGCAGAAAGTTTAGCGACAAAGAAAATTGAAATAGTTAAAAAAACATCCTTTCTTAACTATATGCTTAAGAATATCGGGCTTTAAAGATGTTTAAGATCCCTAAAACAATATTGATATTAGGAGTTTCTTTTATAGTAATGGCTCTCATCTTTTCGATGATATCTTATTATACGGTAGCAAATAATAGAAGAACTCTCACAAGAAATTTCAATAATGAACTTGATCTTTTCGCCAAACTCTCAACTCGAGCCGTGATTCAAAATTACGAATTATACTTTGACTCTGGTAACTTCAAGTTCAATGAAATTACTACTGACATCCTCGGACAAAAGGATTCTATCATTAGGATCGATATCATAGATACCGATGGTAAATCGGTCTTTAGTTCAGATGATGGTTCAAATCTCGATATTCATAGGAGAGAAACCATAACGAGCGAAACTCTAGGCGTGGCGAGATCGACCGAGCCCACTAAAAAGTATGATGAAAACGGCGTTATAAAAAGCATCATATATCCTTATGTCGAAGACTGGGGAGCCCACAAATACTCCGCAAGATATATTATCTCCCCTGAAAAATTAAACCATAACATCTCTCTGTTTAGAAACGAAGTTATTCTGTCGATGACACTGCTCTTTACCCTGATCTTTTCCCCTCTTTTTGGAGTTCTTTATTACAGAGAGATGGCTCTGAGTAAAGACGAGAAAGCAAAACTTAAAAATCTAAACAAACAAAAAGATGACTTTATGACTTTAGTCGCTCACAACCTAAGAACGCCGATAAGTATTATCAAAGGATATACAAATCTAGCCGAAGAACAGCCCCTGAAAGGTATAGGAAAAGAGTATATAAACGCTATAAAAGAGGGAGCAGAGAGACTAAACGAGGCAACTGAGACTATACTTTCTGTAACTAGTCTTTTGAGCGGAGAAAGCATCGGAAAAGAAGATATAAATCTGACAAAGATAACAGAAGAAACACTAAATAGCTTCGAGGGGAAGATTAAAGAAAAGAAAATAAATATTATTTTTGACAATAAAAATGCCGTGGGAGTCAAAGGCACGCTAAAATATATTCGCAAAGCAATAAAAAACTATATCGACAATGCGATAAAGTTTAGCAACGAGAAGGGAACCGTAGAGATAACCCTCGGGAAAACTGCTTCTGAAGTAAAAATATCTGTTAAAGATAACGGTATAGGTATAAAGGAAGAGGATATTGACGATATATTTTCAAGCTTTCACCGCTCAATTGAAAATACACTCGATTTTGACTACAAGGGCCTAGGAATGGGACTATACTTAACAAAAACAATCATAGAGTCACATAAAGGCAAGGTCTGGGCAGAAAGCGAATACGGCAAAGGAAGTACTTTTGGGTTTAGCTTGCCGGTGTAAATGAATAGTTCTCTAAAAATAAACACAAATTTTGGTCCTTCGACAGGCTCAGGATCATTCTAGCATTGATCCAATCTAGATAATTATCGCTTTAATTTTATCTGGCTTGGCTCGCCATCTTTCGACCATGAGGCTCAAGATCGAATGGTGAGCGAATAAGATGAGTCGAATGGTGGGTCGTCTGGGACTCTCACCGCCACGCCCGATGGCATAAAAGGATTCCTGTGTTCTCGCCCAAAGCGCTTCAAAAACAAAACCTCCGCCAAAGCGGAGAACTTGTTTTTGGTGGGTCGTCTGGGACTCGAACCCAGGACACCTCCGCCAACGGCGGAGTGCTCTTCCTACTATATGTTTTTAAAAAATTGGTGGGTCGTCTGG
>PFMH01000014.1 GCA_002785325.1 bacterium (Candidatus Howlettbacteria) CG_4_10_14_0_8_um_filter_40_9
CTATCTTCCAGAACACCTTATCACCGCGCCACATGAGCTTTCCAAAGTCGTGTTCGCCATACGGGTCATTATGCTGATTAAACTGATCGTAGGCTCTTATCTTAGCCATCAGTCCGTTCAGATCCTTTACATACTGGATACCGCTAGTTAACGTTACCCTCAAACCCGATCTTCGGAACCGATCGTTCTCGACAGCTACGCTTGCCGCTTGTAAATCTAATGCATTCATTTTTACCTCCTTTTTAATTTAATTAACTTCAGGCGTTTCGACCTCCGCCTTTGATAAGAAGGAGAAGAACAGCATGCCGGATATGTCAAGGTGGAGCTCCTTTATAGAACGACCTTGACATGTCTGGAACTGTTCTTACACTTAGAAGAAAGGAGGAGGTCGTTGCACCAACGACAGAAAGTCTCCAGTCGATTGTATTTTCTTTGTTTTTTAGATAAAATTAAGTCAAATGGAAAGATCTGAGCAACCACAATTTGTCTCTCGAGAAAGTAAGGAAAAGGAGATTTTTCGAGATTTAAGGTCGGATGATGAAGAGCAGTCGCCGACTCAATATACCGAGAAAGAACTAGCAGAGATTGAACAAAAAAGACAGGTGCTATCTTCACTGGCTTACTTTATTGGGAAAGACTTCCAGATCCCCGTTGAACTAAATGAACATGGGGCTGGTTGGCATTGGGATTTTAAAGAGAATAAAATTAGAATAGATCCAGCCGATCTTTTAGAAAAACCAATGGATTATCTTCGATTTGTTATTTCTCATGAAGGAGGCCATAGACGAATATCACGAACCGAATCAATCCCATTAGAGACGTGGCAGAAGCCAGGATTCTCTTTTATGATGAATGCTATTGAAGATCCAAGAGACAATAATTTTGTGGCTGAAAATTATCCTAAGTTTCGTAGCCAGATGGATATTGCCTATCAAAGCAGTTTAGATCTTGAGCAAAACTCAAAAGAAAAAGCAGATAAGGAGTTAGGATATCAGCCACGCTTTATGCAGTCCGGATTTGAATACATTGAGCAATGGTACCGCGAACAAAGAGGAGAGGAGTTCGCTATAAACGCTGACTTGCCAGACGACGTAAGAGAAGTAATTGAGAAGACCTTAGAGGCGGCGAGTGACTCATGGTGGCGCTATCCATCAAGAGAAGAAGCAGACAGAAGCGAGGATACTATAAAACGTTATGCCGAGGCCTCTTATAGGATTAATCTTGAAAGAATCTGGCCCGAATTCCAAAAGCTTGTTGAAAAAGATATGGAAGACCAAAAAATGCAGGAGTTTCTGAATCAAACACAAGAAGGTCAGGGAGAAGGAGGCGAAGGCCTACCACAGGATCTAAAAAATGAACTCTCATCAGAGGAACAAAAATCTCTAGAAGAAGCAATCGAACAAGCATTAAAAGATGCCCAAAAGGAACAGGGGCAGACAGGAGAAGAGGGACAAAAAGGAAAACCCGTAAATCTAGATTCCCTTTCAGACGAGCTAAAACAAAAGATTAAAGATTATATTGATTCCTTACCAGAAGACAGGAAAAAGGAACTTACTGAAAAAGCTAAACAAACAATTACTGATTTTGAAAGAGAATTAGATGAAGAATTGGCAGGCAAACTCTCTGATGACCCTACAAAAAAGATTGAAAGAGGAGAAGCACAAGAAGAAGCATTTGAGAGCAGAGAAACTTCAAGAGAACCTTCGGACAAAGAGGAGTCAGATGAGGTAAAAAAGTACAGGGAGTTTATCGAGAAAAAACTGCACAAAGATGATAATGACTATGAAAGATACAGAAGAGAAGTACTGCCCATTATCGACCAACTTGAGCAAGACTTAAGAGAAATCTTTGTGTCTCGAAGAAGCGGACAATGGGAAAGCGGATTCCGAAGTGGCAAAAGAATCGATATAAAACGAAGGATTCAGGAAAAAGCCAAGGGCGTTTCAGTCATGGAAAGTAAAGCATGGGAAAAAAGAGAATTGCCCCAAGAAAAAGATTATGCCGTAACCCTCTTAGCCGACCTGTCAGGATCGATGCGAGGCCAGAAAATTGAAGAAACCTTCAAGGCGGTAATTGTTTTAACAGAGGTTCTAAATAGACTCTCCATTCAAACAGAAATACTAGGGTTTAATGACAAGATTTATGAATATCAGAAGTTTGGAGAGGATATTTCTAATCTAAAAAGAGAAAACATGGGAAGTATGCTTGGAGAAGTTTCGAGCAGTGGTGCCATATGGAATGATGATGGTTGGGCTTTAGACCAAGCATCTGAAAGGCTGGCAAAACAAAAAGCGAAAGAGAAGTTTTTAATCGTTCTTTCAGATGGCATTCCGGAGGAATCGCCGGCACACTCAGCTGAGGATTACGAGCTGGGTTCTGTTGTGCAAAAAGTTGTAAGCTCTACAGACCAAAAGTTAGTGGGCCTTGGGATTGGGCCCGACACGAATCATGTTAATAGATATTATCCAAATAGCATTTCTAATGTAGGTGTAAAAGAGATATCCAGAAAATTGGCTGATCTTATTCGCGAAGCTATTGCTAATTTTGATAAATTTTAATAGTATATTGTCATGCAAAAAGAAAAATTTATAAGTTTTATCGAGGACTCCCTCTCTCAAAAAGAGGTTTCTTTGGTTGTTTTGAAAAGTGAAGAAAAGGAAAATCAATACAAATCATGGCTTAAAGAAAAAAACTACCATGAGTGTAAAGATCCACTTGAAATGCTTAAAAATCTTGGTGATAAAAAAAGCATATTTCTAGAATATGACTTGGCATCCTCAAAAGATATTTACGATTTCGTACTTCAATATCCGACCGGCCAGGCCCAACTCTTCGATACTAAATCCATGTCAAGCGTTACGAAGAATATTGATTTTAAAAACAGATCAACTATTCTTTTAGTAACAGAACACCAGTTATCTTTATCAGAAAAAGAAAATCTTGATTTACTTTCAAATGTAGGCATGACCTTTAGAAGTGAGGTGAAACATGCCTAGATCATCAGAATTTAGCTTTGCCAATCCCGGTTTTGAAAAAGATGAAGCGGACAAGAGACAAGGACAAGAACCAAAGACAGAAACTCTTGCCCTTATTGAAGAGGATGAAAATTCTATTTCATATCTTGGAGTAAAGTTGGAAAAATCACATACTCCGAGCCCCTTCATCCCGGAAAGGGAAAAACATGCTGACTATAATAATGACCGTTTCGCCTTAGAGCTACAACAAAAAATAGCCGTAAATTTTCTCTCGGGCGATCCTGCTTTGATCGAGGGAGGGACAAGTATCGGGAAAACAACTACTGTTAGAAAAATGTGTTCTGAGCTTGGTTGGGAAGTCCACTATGCAAATTTGAATGGAGCTACCGATGTTGAAGACTTAATGGGTCGCTATATTCCAAATCCCCATCGAACTCAGCCTGATGACCCTGAGTTTGTTTTCGCAGACGGGAGAGTGACGGCTGGTCTAAGACAGGAGGAAGAGAAAACAAAAGTAATTATTTTGGACGAATACAATGCCGCTGCACCAAACATCGTGATCCGACTTCATGAGGTCTTAGATGCCCTAGAAAGAGACGGCGAAGTGGTCCTTTCCGAGGACGCATCAGAAACTGTCCCGGTATCAAAGAGTAATACAAAAATAATTGCCCTCACTAATCCTCCTGGGAAGGGATATTTCGGGAGAGAACCACTAGATCCAGCGCAGTTAAGAAGATGGGTGTATCTAAAAGAGGTTAGCAATCTTCCGGAAAGCACTTTTTCGTTTTCTACAAAATCGCTTTTTGGTTTAACGCCAAAAACAGAAATAGTTCCTGAAGAAGCATTCTTAAAATCACAAGATGGCCTTCTTTCGCCAGAACAAGTCGGTGAAATCCCAGGATTGGGCGAAGTGGAAGCAAAGTATGAGGAATTCCATAAAGCAGCAAAAAAACTTCTAGGACAACGTAAAATCGGAGCCGACCAACCTCAACAATTTAAATTTGACGATAGAATGGAGCCAAGAAGAGTCAGGGACTTTGTTATGAGGTTTTATAAAGGAGATATTAATGAGACTTTTCAAAAAGCACTTCGCTACTACTATTCAAATAAATTAGAGTCAGCCGAAGACAGGCAAAAATTAGAAGAATTAATATCTCATGTTGGATATGTCCCCCAACCAGACTCGAGACGGCTAGGGTTAGAAGATGAAGCCCGTGCCGAAAGAACAAGCCTTACAGGAAGGTTTGAAAGAGAGCTATCAGACATAATGGCTGACCCGTCCATACCGGATTCTGTCAAGGAGGCGTTAGCTTCAGGGGAAAAGCTTTCAGCAGATATTTCGGAACGGATTAGGGAGGCGAAAGAGATTATGAACAAAGACTTTATCGGTCCGAGTGAGATTAAAACTGCATTTGGTTTTGAACCCGAGCTGGCTACAATCCCAGAAATTCCTTTTGAAAGAAGTGAGCTAGAACGTGCCAAAGAACTAGGGCAAATGCTTGTTCTTAGGGTTGGGAAAAATGGCGATGGAGAACCAATGACAATGAAGAATATGGGCAATCTTCTTTCTGATAAAGTTAAAGATGGCGGTAAGGTTTTCTATAATACCGATTGGTACAAAGATGAAGCGTTCTTTAAGGACGAACAACTAAAAGATGAATGGGTCTTGGTTTCAAGAGAAGTTATCCCCGATTCTACGAGTAAGAGCTATCTTGAGCAAACAGAAGCATTAGTCGATTATCTTAAAAATAAGGTGTTTGAGAGCGCTGGGCTGCCAAAAGAGTATCAAGATGCGATTAGTGAGTTTGAGAGCCAAAAGGCAGAGATTGCAGGTTTAATTGATAGCGACTGGCAAAAAGCAGCAGAAAGACTAGGAAACCTTTCTATTGCACAAATGACAAGGCAGACTCCAGCAGAAGCTATTTACGACCTTATTACAGCTTATCAAAACACCGATGAAAGGTTACTTCCTAATATATATACTTGGACATCCGGGCGTGCTTCTGACGGCAAGTTGGTCGGTGTCGGCCACTTCGAGTCGGATGGCGTGGATGTCAATAGGCATCTCCCTGGCTATCGGTATGGCTATCTCGGCGTTTCTTTCTCCCGCAGTCTATGATCCTTTGAGAATTGATTTTTGAGTCTTTGATACCGCCGAAGGCGGTCCGCCACAAAATTTTTAACAAAGTAAAAGGACAAAAAATGAGTGAATTTCCAAAACCATCACCAGAAGAAATATTATCCGAAAGAGAAGCTAGTGAAGCCCAAGGCATTGATATTGCTAATGAAATCGTTAGTCTTAAGGCCAGTGCTCGAACCGAGACTGACTATGAGACTCTTCTACAAAAAACTCGTGAGTTAAGAGGCTTATTTGGAGCAGGCACAGAGGCTGGATTGTCTGGTGAAGTAATAGAACAGATGGAAAAGGCCAGAGATATTATTGGGAAAGAAAACTTCGTGGGTCCTTCAGAAATTCAGGTTGCCTTTAGTTTTAAACCGGAACTTGCAACAGTACCGGAGATACATTTTTCTGAAGCAGATTTAGAAAAAGCCAAGGAATTAAATCAAATGCTGGTTTTACGATTAGACAAAGCTGCTGATGGAAAACCCTTAACAATGAAAAAGATTCAAGAAATTACCGGCGACAAGGTTAAAGACGGTGGGGATGTTTTTTATGATACCGATTGGTATAAAGAGGAGGAATTCTTTACAAAAGAAACGGCCAAAGCTGGTTGGGCACTAGTTTCTAAAGAGGTAGTCCCTGAATCAACAGATAAGAACCATCTTGAACAAACCGAGTCCGTTATTAGCTACCTTAAAGAGAAGGTTTTTAAAGATAAGTCATTACCAAAAGAATATCAAGAAGCCATCGATGAATTTGAATCTCAAAAAGCTGAAATAGAAGGGCTTATTAGCGGTGACTGGCAAGCTGCTTCAGATAAATTGTCTAAGCTTGCTATCACAAAAATAACTCGCCAATCACCCGTAGAAGCTATCTATGATATGGTTACGCATTTTCAGAATA